>CBFCWR010000033.1:0-13649 GCA_965601575.1 uncultured Desulfofustis sp.
GAATTCGTGTGTCTTTGCAGCGACGATGAACACTCCCACAAGGCTGAATGAACACCTGCACGTCTGAATTGATGGGGGGAAAACCTTCTTTGCATAGCCCTTGCATCTCTGCTCCCTGACCATAACCCTTCAATCAATTTCCCTTATTTGTTTTCACTGCCCGGTGCTTTGAGAGTACGGGTATTCACTCGGACGCCCCGGCAACGGATGCCTGGTCGGCGCAGATTGAAATTACATGTTCCTATTACTCCACTTTATCAGAACAAATTACTTGCAGCTTTTTATATTCCTGAAAGACAAATGGCAGCAAAGCAGGTATGATAGCCCACTTACAATATTAATGGAAAAACTGGAGGCTCTTCCGGATGGACAGATTCGCCCTTCCTGCTGGTGGAAACTGGGTAGTCATCATTGCAATCTTCGGTGTTTCAATTTCTTTGGCGGGTTTCACCTCCAGGTGGCTTTCCGGGGTTTTTCCAGCCGCGGGCCGACACGGGTTTTTGGTCTATCTGAGCCTGACCACGCTCTATTTCGCCATATTGACCGTAGTAATGAAGCAGATCATGTAGGACAATCTCGCCTGATCGTTCAACGCACTTCCGCTCTACTACTCATCACTGCCACTCTCAGGTAACTCTGAGAGTTCTCCCTTCAGATTGAAGGGTGGACGATAAATCGCTCAAGAAGGGTTTTTTTATCAATCCGTGCCAACAAAAACCCCTTTTTGTTACAACTCGTGTGAAACCGCAGTCTTGCCGACTTAACAATTTGTTATCATTCAATTTATATCGAATTTCAGGATTTGTTTTAATTCCATTTTCAGTAAAAAAAATCAACACTTGATAAAAATAAATGATGCTTAATATCATTTTTTATTCTAGAATAATAAAAAAAAATGATGTCCCTCATCATTTTGCCTAAAAGAATAAGCGGATTTTGACGCTTACAATAGAGACGCTCGAATCATAGTTAGACACATATAGCAGATCGAGACGGGCGTGTTTGTCGTACAGATTTCTTAAGATCAAGATAGCAGACGGCTGTGCTGTTGATAATAGTGAAAGAGGGAAAATCCGCGTTTGAGGATGCGGGTCCCAAACGCGGACACCCCCTTTTCACTGGAATCAACTCTAATCAATAACTCAGGTTGATGCAGGCAGAAGCAACAAAGAGGCAAACAATAATCACAATTTAAGAGCGTTGATGACAAGAGGAGGTGATAAAAAAACTGGCGCTCAGCCACTGTACGATAACCCCAACGGTTATGCACAAAGAATAACTGAGTGAGAGATAGAGGAGGGACGTTACATGGATCCAAAAATGTGGGTGTATATCTTTCTAGGATTATACATAATCTACTGTTTCTGGTGGGGGCTCCGAGGGTACTTCACCGAAAAAACCGCTTCTGGTTATGCCATTGGCGGCCGTTCAATCCCGTTTATCGCGTTTCTCATGGCTGCAACCGCGGCCTCATTCTCAGGCTGGACCACAGTTGGACATCCCGGTCTGATCTGGCGTGACGGTCTTGCTTACGCCTTCGCTTCATTCTATGTATTAACGATTCCGATTACCGGTGCATTTTTCGCCAAGAGAAACTGGCTGATGGGCAAACGCTATGGATTTGTAACTCCCGGCGACATGTTTGCCTACTACTACAATAACGAGGGAGTCCGCTGGCTGACCGTGCTGTCTGCCGTACTCTACTCGATGTTCTACTCCGGCCTGCAGCTCATTGCCGCAGCCAAGCTGTTCAACATCGTTGCCGGCGTGCCTTACACTGCCGGTCTCTTCTTCATGGCTGCCATCGTCTGGTTCTACGTGGTGACCGGTGGACTGAAAGCCTCCACCTGGGTAGGCGTGATCCAGTTCATCCTGCTGGTGCTCAGTATCGTCGTCCTCGGCTTCTACACCGTCAAGGCGCCAGCACTGGGCGGCTGGGGTGCATTCTCCGCTGAAGTCGCCAAGCTTGATGTGAAATATCTGGAAGTACCTGCGGTGATCAAATTCCAGCTTGGTACAGGAGGCTGGACAGCGGTCATGATTCTTACCTACATGTTCGCTCTCATGGGGATCCAGTCCTCGCCGGCATTCACTCTGTGGAACTACGGCATGGCTTCCCCGAAACCGCTGGCCTGGCAGCAGGTCTTCATGTCGACCTTCGTGGTTGGTATAGCGCTCTTCTTCTTCACCGCCTTCCAGGGGCTGGGCGCCCGCGTCCTGGCCGGAATGGGTGAAATCTCGCCACAGGTAGACGGCGATGTGGTACCGATGCTGATGAACTATCTGCTACCGGGACCGATGATGGCGATCGTCTTCCTCGGTATCATCGCGGCGATCCACTCCACCGCGGCTCCTTATATCGGCACCGGCGGCACCATCGTGCTGCGCGATGTGTACTGGCGCTACATCAAGAAGCAGGAAGCCGGCCATGCAGAGCAGATCTGGGCGAACCGCGTGTTCGTTACCGTCATCACTGCTCTGGCGGTGGGCGTAAGTCTCTACTCACCGGGGGCCATCGTTATGATCGGTGGTTTCGCCACGGCGTTTGGCTTCATCATGTACCTGATGCTGCTCGGCGTCCATTACGGCTTCAGATACCCGAGCGTCGGTGTTGTGGTAGGCTTGATCGGTGCCATTGCAGCGTGCTTTGTCACCTACTTCTTCTACAAGTACCCACTGACCATGCACACCGCTTTCTGGGGTCTGTTCGTTGGTCTGGTGATTGCCTACATCTTCCGCGGCCTGGGTGTGAAGGACAACGAAGAGACCATCAAGCGGCAGGAAGAAGTACGGGCCTGGCTGAATGATATCGACGGCCCGAGCGAGAAAGGTCAGAAGTGGCGTAATGCCATGAAATTCCTGGTCCCGGTCTGGTACGTATTCGCCATCGGACCGCTGTGTATCATCGGCAACTCGGCCTTCTCCTTCAGCGGCTTTACCCCGCTCTGGTCATGGCAGATTGTCTGGTGGATCATCGGTATCGTCATGATGTGGGCCCTGTGCTTCAAGGCTGAAATGTCTACCACCTCGGATGCACAGATTGAACGGGCTGACACCGATACGATGATCGTGGTCAAGGAAACTTAATAAACCTCATCCAAAGACAAGGAGACAATCATGGCAAAAGAAGACATGTGGCTCGTCATTGTAGTAGCAGCAGCCATCGTTCTCGCCGCCTCTTTTGGCTGGGGATGGTGGGGATAACTTAGCTCATTAGCTAAGCCAAACCAAGGCGGTTCGGACGTAATGTCCGGACCGCCTTTTCTATTTCACCAGAAAGAACCTATGAGGCCCTGCAGGCCCTGAGAATGAAGTATCCAATAAAAGCGCCGACACCGTAATACGGAATGCGGTTCACAGAAAAAGTATCGCCGAGAAGAGTTTGACCTCCCAGGGTGATGGAGAAATTCTCGACTAAAGCGGGATATTGCCAGCAAATCAGTTCAATGGCGGAAAATAACAGAAAGAGCCCGATGAGAAGTGGCGTTTCTTTCAGCGTGGGCAGGATAAGCTGAATCACCAGGGCCCAGATGATCAGAAAGAGAACCGCCGCAAGATAATTGCCGACCTGATCGCTGTAGGGACCGCTATAGAATTTGAATGACAGCCACAGCGGCAGACAGATGACCAGAAACTGCAGCAGAATTCGACGTCTCTTGGCGGGTACTTCCTGGTGGCCCGCAGCGCTTGTTGATTTTACCTCAGGTGTGCTCATCGATTCTCCCAGCGGTTAAAGTTAGAGAAATCTTGTCAAACCCCCAAATCACCCCTCCTTATATAGAAGGTTGATCAGCACAAATCAAGCGTAGATCTCTGCGGCACAAACGGTTTGTGATGATCATACCGGTGGGTGACCGACTGGACACCCGGCGAATGCTCGGGTTTGGCTCGAACCTGTGCGGAAATTTACACGATTCCGGTGATCTCGATGCTCATTTTCTGCTGAATTCCCTCGATACGCTTGAAGATTTCTTTCAGCATGGTTTGATCGATTCGGGTGAGATGTTTGGGATTGATGAAATTATCCGCCTTGCCGTCCTCTTCGGTGATCGCCGTAATCTGGCGAATGAATCGGAGGTTCATCAGGTAACGGTAGGACTGGACGATGTCTTCGTATTCGTCGCTGGTCAGCTGGCGCTGCTTATGAATTGCCTCAAGTCTCTCCAACGTGTTGGTCTCTCGAATCCCGAGCTTCAATGCATAGATGCGGGCAAAATCGATGATCGGCATCACCGCGCGCTTGATGTCGAAGCTATCCTTATGCTCACCTTTGGACTCCACGACGATATTACGAAAAAATCCCAGAGGCGGCTTGAAATACAGGGCGTTCTCGACCATATAACGGAAAAAGCCAGACCAACTTCCCAATGAATCGAAAAGAAAATCATTTAATTCTGCTGCCAGCGCAGGCGATCCCGCCCCCCACCTGAAATCGAAAAAAATGCTGGATTTGAGAAGATCTTCCGGGCCGGCGGCATGGATCCAGCCGGAAAAATATTTCTTCCATTGGGCCAGCGGCTGGCACCACTCGGGATTCTGGGCCATATTGTTGCCCTTGCAGAAATCAAAGCCGGCCCGATCAAGCCAGCCGCAGATGTCTGCGGCCAGATCGAGAAAATACCTTCCAGCCTCTTCTCTCTGCTGGTCATCTTCCAGATCTTCATAGATGATGGCGTTGTCCTGATCGGTCTTCAGCGTCTGTTCGTTGCGCCCTTCACTCCCCATGATAATAAACGCAAAATCGCAGGGCGGCGGTCCGGCTTTTTCGACCGCAAAGCCGACAACTTTTTCAAGCACGGCGTCGGCCACCGTGGTGATCAGACTGGTCAGCGCCTCCGGCTGCGCGCCGCTTTTGATTGGTTCAAAGAGCAGGCCAGGCAGTCGGCTGTGAATGTTTATCAGCTGATCGGGCGAGGAGGCGTGGCTGATCTCCTGAATCAGAAAATAGGACGATCTGCTCTGTTCGGTGATTATTCTCCTGTAGGTGAGGATGCCGGAAATATCTCCCTCGTCATTAGCGACCGGCAGATGAGAGATATCTTTCTGCACCATCAGCAGGTAGGCCTCGAAAAGCTGGGCATCCTCGGGCAGCGTGATAAGCGGGCTCGACATGATGTCTGATACTGATGCCTCTCTGTCGAAGCCCGTAGCCACCACCCGCTTCCTGAGATCCTCATCGGTGATGATGCCCTGGTACTGCCCCTGATCGTCCTGGATCAGAAGGTAGCCGCTATTGTCTTCGGTCATTCTGCCGGCGGCATCTCTAATGGGCATTGAGGCAGGACAGCTCAGCAGGAGTGGATTGTGTATCGAATAGATGCGCTGTTGGAAAAACGGAGACGTTTTCTCGGCGGGCTCCACCTGCCGGGAGATCATTTCCGCATACGATCTGTCCAGCATCTTCTTGCCGAAGGTGTTGGTGAAGAATTCCTTGAAATCTTCGAATTCGTCGCACAGTCCGAGAAAGATCTTGGCCGGCAGCGTGTAAAAGGTCGTGTCCTCGCTTACCCGCATGGTCCTGACGGCCAGGGATTTGTTCAGCAGGATTGAAATGCCGCCAAAACAATCACCCTCGGAGAGCATGCGGCGCAGGGTCTTTTCCCCGTTTTTCTCATAGTAGAGCTCAGCCGAACCGTCCGCAACCACCCAGAGGGAGGCGACCTTGGTTTTGCCGCGGACAAATTTTATTTCATTCTTTTTGCCCTGTTCTTGAACGAAATGGTCACGCAGCTCTTCAATCGTATGTTCCGGCAGGAAAGAAAAGGGGGGGGTCTGGGCTATGGTGGTCAGGTCGATGTGCGCCATATGATGATTTACACCCTAGATGATGCAGCACAACTGCTGGCCTGCATGGATAATTGAACATCCCTGTTTTTTGAAATGCCCCATCGCAGCGACTTTTCCCTTAATTCCACGCCATTTTAAGAGTTATCCACAGATGTGCAGCACCACGATTAAGCCCGCTGCGTGCCGGAAATTAGGAGAACAATTATACTAATTAAACCATAAACACAGCGCTATAAGTTCAAGACGCTTATCAGGCAAGGATGGCGACTGCCGGCAGAACAGCCTTGTCGCACTGCGAGCAGACAACCAAGCGAGTGACACAGCCCGGTAAGATGTATTGGACTTATCCTTCTATGTATAGCACTACTCTATAAAGATAGCTGTAATAAAGGGTCAGTAAATCAATGAGCTCCGCGTCCCTCCACCCTGATTCATTCCTCTTCCAGGGTCTGCCTGATGGCCCTGCTGAGCACCGGCAAAGTCACCGGTTTTTCAAGCACAGTGGTAAGCCCCAGTGCACCTGCATCAGCCATCTGTCGACTCTCTGAAAATCCGCTCACCACCAGAGCCTTCTGCTCGGGATTGATATCGAGCATTTGCTGGTAGAGCTGACAGCCATCCAGGTCACCCTCCATGATCATATCGAGGATCACCAAATCAACCCGGCAGGAACGTAGAAAACCCAGCGCCTGTTCGCTGGTGGTCGCACAAAAAGCTTTGTAGCCAATACTGCTCAACATTTTCTGCATGGTTTCATTTTGCTCAACCTCATCGTCCACCAGCAAAATGGTCTCCCCACCACCGTTGTCCTGCTTCCTGGGTTCAACAGCTTTGACGGCGGGCTCTTTACCCGAGGCCGGCAGGTAGACATCAAAGCGGGTACCGGACATGTCGCTGAACGCTTCGATCCAGCCTTCGCTTTCCATCACACTGTTCCAGACGATTGCAAGACCAAGCCCGGTGCCGCTTCGACCACTTTTCTTGGTGGAGTAAAACGGATCGAATATATGCTCGAGATCGTCAGGGCCGATACCTTCGCCATTGTCGGCGATACTCATTTTCACATAGTTGCCGACTCGCATCGACTGGTCCCGCATCACGGGATTGGCGAATCTGGTATTTTCGGTACTGATGCGGATGATACCGTCGTGACCGATGGCTTCCAGTCCATTGCCGATCAGGTTGAGCAATATTTTATGCACCCTCTGAGGTGAACAGAAGCAGCTCTGCAGATTCGCCTGCAGTCTGGTATCCACTTTTACGCCCGGGTACTCGGAGAGGCGTTCGCCATGTTCTATCGATTCGAGATAGGTAACGATCTGTGCGTTGAGGTCAAGCGGAGGCGGCTTGGTCTTCTTGCCCCGGGCGATCGATACCAGATCGGCAACCACGGCAGCCGCCCGTTTACCCGCTTCCTGTATTTTTTTTATTTCCTCGTAAAAGGGGTCCTTCTCCTGCATTTGCTTGAGCAGGATCTCCGGGTAACTCACCACCGCAGTGAGGATGTTGTTGAGGTCATGGGCCACGGATCCGGCCATCAAGCCGAGTGCCTCGAGCCGATTCGCCCTGGCCAGCTTATCCTGCAGCGACAGTTTTTCCTGCTCGGCCAGGACACGCTCGCTTATGTCTCTGAGCACCCAGATCCTGGCCGGGCGGCCGAGATAGTCCATGGAACGGTGTCTCACTTCCACCGGAAATCGCGATCCATTTTTTCTCAGACCGGTGCATTCGCCCCCATATCCCGAATCAGCCGACACCTGTGTACCGATTTCCTGCAATGACTCGCCGATAATCACCGACTCGGGAAAAGGCTTATTTATCAGCTCTTCCTTGTCGTAGCCGAACATCTGGAAAAACTGGCTGTTTGCCTCAACCAGCATATTCTGTTCCACCACTGCAATTCCTTCCCACCCGGCTTCGGCCAGTACCTGGAACCTGGTTTCGCTCGTTCTCAGTTCACGACGCAGCTGGTTGTGCTCCACCGCTTTGTCGATCACCTTGATCAGGTGCTCGTGGTTGATCGGTTTGGCGAGAAAATCATAGGCGCCCTGCTTCATGGCCTGGACTGCCGTCTCCACCGTATTCAGGCCGGTAAGCATGATGGCGCTGGTGTGTGGACAGCTGGTAGTGATGAACTCAGCCAGATCACAGCCCGACATATCGGGCAGACCGACGTCGAGCAGGGCGATGTCGAAATCTTCTTTGCTCAGAAGCTGCCTGGCTTCGCTGCCGGTAAGTGCGCGTGCACACGAGTAGTCGTAGTGATCGAGGACGTTTTGCAGGCCGTCGATGAACCGCTCCTCGTCATCGACCAGCAGTATCTTGATGGGTTCCTTCATGGCGAGGCAGCGTGGCTATCACTCATGGCGTATTACTCGTTACTGATCGGCAGTCCGATTTCAAACACGGTGCCGTGCTCCGGTTCGCTGGTGCACTTGATGGTCCCACCCAGATCACCGACGGCTTTTTTGACGATGGAAAGCCCAAGACCGGAGTGACCGATGCCCTTGGTGGAGATGAAAGGAGTATAGAGATTGTCTTTCACCGTTTCAGGCAAACCCGGTCCATTGTCTTCCACCCTGACCAGAATGTCTCCCTGACCATCGCTGCCGCTTCTTTGACTCCGGCTCGTGCTGACCATCACCTGCCCGCCGCCATCCATGGCTTCGGAGGAATTTTTAAGAAGGTTAATGACAATCTGTTTTAGTCCGTCCGGTGATGTTTTAATCAGCGGCAGTTCAGGATCGGCATTGAATACTATCTCTGTTGCTGAATCACTGAGAAACGAGGATTTAACCAGCTGAACAATGTCGGAAATGATGTTGTTCACGTTGGTCAGATCAGAAGTCGAAAAGGAAGCTTGGGCAAAGGTATCGAGCTGATTGATCATCGCCGAAATACGGTTGATCTCCTCGGATATGATACCCAGTTCCCTATTGATATTATCTTCGTCGGCAACTTTGAGCTTCAGGGTGGTCAGGTAATTGTGGATAATGCCCAGAGGGTTGTTTACTTCATGGGCAAACTTCCTGGCCGTCATCGAAATTGCTGCCTGGCGCTCGGTCTCGATATCCTCTGCTTTTCGGGTCTTCAATTCGTCGAGATAAAGACACATGGCCGCCTGCTGGCAAATGGTCTTGAGCAGCCGATGATCGTTTGTCGATAATTCGGTCATTGACTCGGGTAGACCGATCAGCGTCACCCCCACTTCCTGCATCTCAGCAGCCAGCGGCACCAGCGCCACAACCCGGCTGCCAAAAGCAGAGACAACCTGCCTGTCAGCCAGGTTATCCTGCTCTTCAGAGGTCTTGAGATAATCAAGGGACCCAGTCTGGTAGGCTTTGACGATGCGGCTGCTGCTCTTCTGGATCGGTAGGATCAACTCAAGGCTGAGTCCTTGAAGCTTATTAGATGCCGACGCTCTGCCACTCAACAATACCTCGTCCCTGTCCGGCATGAGAAGGATGGTGCGGTCGAAGCCGAAAAGTACCTGCAGCGACTGTTCGAACGCCTTGATCATCGCCTCATTATCTTCGGCCTGGGACATGTTCTCAAGAAATCCTGAAAGCAGCGAGATACCCTTGATGCGCGAGGCCAGATTGGCATGAAGAGTTGCGCCATCCTCGGCGACAATGACCGTGCGCCCCTGCTCTCCATCTTCAGGCGAAGGAGCTTCAACAGTGATGCCAAGCTCCGAGCTGATCTGCAGGATTTCCTCGGTGGCCGCCTCGGTGATCTGCTTCAGATCTTCTTCAGCAACTTCGAGCAACAGTTCGGCCACCTCCCGAGCGCTCTCAAGATTGCCATCCTTGCTCAGCTCATTTGCCGTGTAGACGATCTTGACCAGCGGAAATGCCCCGGTCACTCTTTCCGGATTCTCATGATGATAGCTGATGGCATCGCCGATCAGGGAGTTGAGGTTCCAATCCGCCACCAGCCAGGCACCTATATCGGCATGATGAGCCCCGATCTTGCTTTGCTCGGCTTCGAGGAGCTCATCCTGCCGAGGTGATTCGGCCAGCACCGATTCATACTGTTCGGGATAGGCGGAAACAAGAACGAGCTTGCCAAGATCGTGCAACAGGCCGCCCAGATAGGCATCATCGGGATTGGCTTGGCCGCTCAGTTCGGCGAGGCGCCGTGACAGACAGGCACACTTGAGGCTGTGGTGCCAGAAGGTGTGGATATTGAAGTATTTGAGGTTGTTGAATCGTTCGCTGTTGAATACCTGATGGACAGCCGCAGTGACCGCCATGTTCTTGACTGAGTTGACCCCCAGGTAGACCACCGCCTGATCCACACCGCTATAGGTGGTTTTCAAACCGAAGTAGGCGGAATTGACCAGTTGCAGAACCTTGTAACTCAGTGAAGGATCTTTGTCGATAAGGGAAGCGACCTGGGTCAACGGGGTTGCCTGGTTGTCGCACGCTTCCAGTAGCCTGACCAATATTTCAGGCAATACCGGAACATGGCCCGACTCCTTTATCCTGTGAAAGACAGATTCCTTAGTGGACATGAAGGATAGAGTGCAGCGTGTGCATAATCAAAATTATTGGAGTTGCTCCCCCGCCCCGCTTAGACAACACGGTTGTGTTACCATTAATAGCACAATTTACAAGCCCTTTCTACCTCTCTGCTGCTCACACCACTGACCTGCAAATGGTCCATTTCAGCTCCCGGTCAGAGCTCCTTGCCTTCACATTGCTTAACACTATCCGGCGTGAAAGTTGCATAAAATTAAGCAAAGCGTAGCTGACCAGATTATGCAACACAATTGTGGTATAATAGAGAAAAGGTGTCCGGACATGCAACACTAGTGATGCGATACTAGAACTTCAGCAGCCGGGAATTCACCATGATTCCAGCCCCAGAAACGAGCTCTTTACCGCGCAGTGATTCCCTGCTCCGACGGTCCAACATTCTCCAGGCCATAATCCGTCTGAGCAACGAGCACTTATCCGGGTTGAACCGCAATGAACTGCTGCTCAGATGTACAGAAATTCTTCTCAAACACAGCAACTTCAATAGTGGTTGGATAGGCAGTCACGTCCCCGAAACTGGCGAGATCACCCCGCTTGCGTTCTTGAAAGCCGGTGTCGGCGATGATGATAACCGGGAGGTAGTAAGAAAGCTTATCCTGCTCGACGGCACCATGGTCCAATCTATACAGAAATGTGTGGAATCGGGAAAACCGGCCCTGTTTACCGACATCGATCCTCCCGTTACCCTGCCGCTTGCCCCGGAACGGGTCATTTTCAGGTCATGCAGTATCTGGCCGCTGAGCCACCATGATTTCGTCTATGGGGTGGTGGCCATTTTTTCAGAGCAGCCTGACGGCTTCCCCCCGGACGAGCTTAAATTTTTGGAAACCACGGTGGCTGACCTGTCTCTCACCCTCTATGCCCACGATGTCTCGGTACAGCTGCAGTTCGAACGGGATTTCAATACCGAAATAATCGATTCGATTCAGGCCTTGATGGTGTCGATCACGCCCTGCGGTAAAATATTACGCTTCAATGCCGAAGCCGAAAAAGTAACCGGGCACCTTGAACGGGAGGTGCTTGACAGCTACTGGGTTGATATTCTGCTCTCGCCTGAACACCGTCTCCACTATCAGAATGTCATTTCAAGACTGTTGAAGACCAATGCGGGAAATCTCAGCTTCAGGGCATCTCTGCGCACCAAGGCAGGAGATTTGAGAACCATAGACTGGCACAGTTCCATCAAACCCGACATCGATCAGGGGTCGGTGGGCATGGTACTGTTCGGTCTTGATATCACCGACCGGCTGGCCGCTGATAGAAAATATGACAGCGCCGTCGCCAAATGGGAAAACATTTTCGCCGCCATTCAGGACCCAGCCCTGATCACCACCAGAGATGGCATCATCATCGATGCCAACCATGCGACCTTTACCGCGGCGCGCAAATCGAGGGACCAAGTAATCGGCAAAAGCGTCTGTCTGATTTTACACGGCGGCAGAAATGAGGGCAGTGTATGCCCGCTCGAAGCGCAGATCAAGAGCGGTGAAAGCAGGATATTACACACCGAGCTCAGCGGCCTGCACGGTGACTACCTGCTGACCGTCAGTCCCCTGGCCTATTCGGCCGGATCCGAAGAGGCCACCTTGCTGGTCGCCAGAGACATGACCGAGGAAGAACGCCATAAAGCCGAAGCCCTGCGGGCCGCCCAATTGGCCTCGATCGGTGAGCTGGCAGCCGGCGTTGCCCACGAGATAAACAACCCGGTGAACGGCATACTCAACTATGCCCAGATGCTCAATGACCTTACTCAGGACAACCGCAGCGAGGAAGTGATTGGCCGCATCAATAACGAAGCCAAGAGGATTGCCTCGATCGTGCGCAACCTGCTTGATTTCAGCAGATACAGGGTTGAAGAGCCCGAACCGGTAGATGGAGCTGAGCTGCTCGAAGACTGCCTTGAACTGGTCCAGCACCAGTTGCTCAAAGACCACATTATCATTGAACATTTCCAGGACCAGAACCTGCCCCTGGCCTTCTGCAACCGCTCACAGGCCCAGCAGGTGTTTCTCAATGTCATTTCAAACAGCCGTTATGCGCTCAACGAGAAATACCCCGGCAGCCACCCCGACAAGAAGCTGCATTTCAGTATTGGCCTCGTCCACCACACCAACGCCCCGTATGTCAGATTCACCATGACCGATTATGGCACCGGCATAGAGCATCATTTAATCAATCGTGTGTTCGATCCGTTCTTTTCGACCAAACCCAACGGAGCCGGAACGGGGCTCGGGCTCAGCATTTCCTATGGACTAATCAGGGATAACGGCGGTTACATGCGTATCAAGAGCCTGCTCCACAGTTACACCTCGATCATTATTGATCTGCCTGCAGCCAGAAACAGGGGAACGACAGATGATTGAACTACGTCGAAACTACGCGCTTATCTCGGCAGTCCTGCTTGTCTACACGATCATCATAGTGGCGCCGTACACTCTTCACCAGGCCCAGCCACAATCTCTGGTCTGGTCGTTGACCGGCTGGGCAGTCTTATTTTTACTGGTCCTTTTCGTCATCATTCGGCTCCACGATGAACAAAGCCGTAAAAGCATCGAAACCATGGAACAGAAACTCGCAGAAACCCAACGAAACAAGCAGGACGCAGAAGATGGACACCACCAAATAATGGAAAAGAAATTGTTTGAGATCGGCATGATAAACGCGTCGCTGAATCGAGAGATTGCCGAACGAATGCAGGCCGAATCCGAAAGCAGGGAGCTGCAGAAGCAGATGGAGCTGATACTCAATTCTGCGGGCGAAGGCATATTCGGCCTCGATATCCATGGTAACGTCACTTTCGTCAACACTGCGGCCTCTCTCATGACCGGCTGGGAAAGAGATGAGATGATCGGCAAACCACACCATGAATTGGTGCACCACACCAGCAGCGATGGTACCCCTCACACCTCTGAGGAATGTTTGATCAATCAGTCCTGCAGGGACGGGCTGGTCCATATTAGCGCTGAAGATTGTTTCTGGACCAAAGAGGGCGAGCACTTTCCGGTGGAGTATGTGAGCACCCCCATCGTTGATGAAGGCAGATTGTGCGGGGCTGTAGTGGTATTCAGGGATAAGAGCACATTCAGCTGAAACTTCAGCCAAGGCCAGATCGGCATGGAGAATGAACTATGATGGTTCACACCTCAAATGAAGGATCAATCCTGGTCGTCGACGACGAGACCAGTCTCCGGGAGACATTTCATTTTTTTCTGACCAGAGAAGGATATGCGCCGGTTCTGACCGCTTCCGGATATGAACAGGCGCTCGCCATGATCAGATCCGAGAAGATCGATCTGATCATCAGCGATATCGTGCTGGAAC
>CBFCWR010000034.1:0-13540 GCA_965601575.1 uncultured Desulfofustis sp.
GCCCATTGAATCGGGTTCCCTGAGGACTGTTCAAAAGTTTGTGGTTTTCGAATCCAATCTCGAATATGGTAGGACACTTCTTTTTTGAGCAATCAGACGAGATGGGGGGCAGCCTGGCATATAGTTACCTCTCAAACCGCCCCCCTTGTGCAAAAGCAGACATTTTGTGGAGGAGTTATGACATTTCCCATTGACTTCAGCGGCTATAAACCGCTCGAATTTTCAACAGCCCAACGCAGCCTCACCGACGATCAGCGGGACACTTTGAAAAATAACATTAAACTGGTGCGCGACAGCCTGGTGTTTTTCACCGCTCTGGCAAATGTCAAAGGGCTTGGCGGACACACCGGTGGTGCTTACGACATAGTGCCTGAAATCCTCATCGTCGACGGTTTCATGAAAGGCGAATCCAAGATCCATCCGGTCTATTTTGACGAAGCCGGTCATCGGGTCGCGATTCAGTACATGATGGCCGCCCTCAACGGCCAGAAGAAATTGGAAGATCTGCTCCACTATCGTGAATTTGGCCATGGCCTCTATGGTCACCCGGAACGGGACGAGGAGGCGGGAGTATTTTTCAGTTCCGGCCGGCTCGGACATCTCTGGAGTTACGTCAATGGCATCGCCGAGGCGGATCGCGATAAATCGGTCGTCATGTTCGGCAGCGACGGTTCCCAGCAGGAGGGTGACGATGCAGAGGCGGCCCGTTATGCAGTGGCGCGGGGGTTAAACGTCAAATTGTTAATCGATGACAACGACGTTACCATTGCCGGTCATCCCAGCCACTATTTGAAAGGTTTCGACACGGCAAAAACATTGACCGGACACGGACTCGAGGTCAATATCGGTGACGGTGAGGATCTGGATGACTTGTACACCAGGATTGCGTCCGCGTTGTCAATTAAAGGGCCTGTCGCTTTGATCAACAAGCGGAAGATGGCTCCCGCCGTTCCTGGAATAGAGGGTCTGCCCAAAGGACATGACGTGATTCCAGTCGATTTTGCCATCGAATACCTGGAAGCCAGAGGGCGTGATGGAGCGGTTCGAATGTTGAAGGATACGACTGTGGCAAAGGACAAACCGACCTATCTTGGTTCCAGCGTCGAAACCGGTAAGTGCCGAGATGATTTTGGCAAAATCATCTGCGAGATTCTCGATACCATGGAAGATCCTGCCAGGAAGGTTATCGTCGTCGACTCTGATCTTGAAGGATCCTGCGGTCTTCACCATATTCGCAAGAACCACCCGGAAGTTTATGTTTCGGGCGGTATCATGGAGCGCAATAACTACTCGGTGGCCGCCGGTTTCGGTTCAGAGCCCGGCCGCCAGGGAATTTTTGGCACTTTTTCAGCTTTTCTGGAGATGGTAGTGTCAGAGATCACCATGGCCCGCCTGAATCGAGCCAATGTACTGGCCCACTTCTCCCATGCCGGGGTCGATGATATGGCCGACAATACCTGTCACTTCGGGATCAACAACTTCTTCGCCGACAACGGGCTGGAAGATGGTGATACGACCAGGCTCTATTTTCCTGCTGATGCTCAGCAATTGCGGGCCATGCTGCCGGTGATATTCAACGATCCGGGGGTGCGTTTCATCTTCTCCACCCGCTCGGCAACCCCCTTCATAGAGGACTCGGAGGGCAACCAGGTGTATGGCGATGGCTATCGCTTCGAACCGGACAAGGATGAACTGATCCGTAAAGGTTCGGCCGGCTACGTCATCTCTTACGGCGAGATGCTCTACCGCTGTCTCGATGCAGTTGAGACACTGAAGAAAGAAGGTGTCGATGTCGGTCTTATCAATAAGCCGACACTCAATGTGGTCGATAAAGAGACGCTCGCTGTGGCTGGAGCAAGTCCCTTCGTGTTGGTAGTCGAGAGTCAGTCGAGCAAGAGCGGGCTGGGCAGCCGTTATGGTACGTGGCTGCTGGAAAATGGCTACACTCCGAGATATGGGCATCTCGGCACTTCCAAGGAAGGCAGGGGCGGTCTGGGTGAGCAGATTGATCACCAGGGGCTCGATCCTGCTTCGATCAGAAGGGCAGTAACCGGGCTTCTCTAGTCTCTAGGATTCGCAGTGCGGGCTGTTCGGGACAGTCCGCACGTTCTCTCTAACGTAATCGCAGCCGGGGAGGATCAGCAGAGAGGCGTTCAAGTGCGGCAAGAAGTGCCTCCCCATCAATAGAACCAATGAGTTCTCGTTTCAATTCCTTGATCACCGGCAGCGCCTTGGCGCTAATCTTCCTGGCTCTTTGCTCGTAACCGAGTTCCAGATTGATATACACACCGGCAGCCCGGATCAGGGCCTGTAAAAGTCTTTTTTGGTCGCCTTTAGCTCCCATCCAGGCCGGCTCCAGTATTTCGTGAACTTCGAAAAACAATTTGAGGTCCCAGAACACGGCTGCCTGGTCAAGCAGACTGCAATCTTCAGATAAGATTTCAAGCGCCAGGCCATAGCGCTTGAGACGCCCATCGATATAGTCGAGATAATGTGGAGCAAGGTTTTGCTGGCGGAAACCAGCGGCGACTTCCTCTGCACCGGTAAGCGATCCGCTTTCAAGCAGTTCGATGACAGTTTCTGAAAGATCGTTGCGGATGTCCCTGCTTAGTCGATCTTCGAAAGGGTTGAATTGCATTGAATCCATGGGGGTTCGAACCTTGTGTGGAAATCAGCAGGGGCGCCAGCGGTCAGGGATACGGATACTGGCAGTTCCAGGCAGTGGGAGTGCTGGCGGAGGAAGTCTGTGTGTAGTAAAAATGGAAATCAATAATTGGAATCTTCTGATGAGAGTGGTTCTTCCTCATCATCTTCTTTGAAATCATCGGCACTGCTCTGTTCAGTCTCAGGGGCGGTGTCGACTTCTTCTTCATCCTCGGCTTGCTCCCGTTCCGCCTCTTCGGCTTCCTGTTTGAGGCGAACGGCTTTTGGAATCTTCGATTCGGGCAGGATGATCTCGGTGATTCTCTCGATTTCACCCTCGATGTCAGGATCTACCTGGCACTTGGGGCATGAGTCTACATGCTGCTTGATGAACTGAACCATTCGGGCCGGTGCCATGGTTTCTTCTTTGACGTGAAGATACCACTGCTTGGCCAGTCTCAAGAGTCTTTCACACTGCATAAAATCCTATAAAAGCTAGATTTGAAATTTTAATGAACTACTGCCTAAAAATGGACTATTATAATAATAAGTTGCTTTCGGGGTCAATATTAATTAGTCTGACACCCCGCCAATGTGTGCGAACAGACGGAAGTGGATAGGGCACTGGTGGCCCTCCCGGACTTCAAATCCGGTGTAGCGGGTTAACAGCCTGCTAGGTGGGTTCGATTCCCATGCACTTCCGCCACTATTTCTCCGCACTCTCCTCTTTTTTACAAAATAGGCGTCAGTCCTGAGTGCACTCTTTAAGAATGCAATTGGGTGCTTGAACAGCAGTTTCTATTTGTGGATTAAATTGACAGAAGAATGGTTTGGCTCGGGCTATGCAATCACCCGATAGAACTGGTCAATCGGTAAAGTGCCGGTGGAGCCGATGAGGTCCTCGAGAATCTTCATATAATCCTCGTCCTGATCCATTTCGGCATCAATTCTCTCATAGTCAGCCAGGGATGGATAGCGGGTCTGAATTGTTGCAAATCCTCGCTCGCCAGCCAGGTTGTACATGAGTTCCACCGAAACTTCAGGAAACCGTTTTTCGATATGAGATTTGGCTTTTACGAGTGCTGCAAAAAAAGTCTGGTAATCGTTGGTGTAGGCTATTTCACGCTGATGTATAATCATTGCTATATCTCCGCTTAGGCGAATCAGCCTCCCTTGGCATCATCACGCAACACTTTCTCCGCCCATTCACTCAGTTCGACCGCGTCTGCGGCCCTTCGCACACAAGCCGCCAAGCCATCCGGGTTATGATGCTCAAACTTGCAGATCAAAAGATCATCAAACATCACTTTCATGGTGCAGGCCCCTCGCAGTTCTCCCTCCTCGTACTCAATACTGATTCTCACGTCAGTTTTCGGAATGACGGCTGAGGGGCTTCCGAGAAGATCGTCCTGGCTGTCTTGATTGTTTTGGAGATGCTTTTGATCCATAGCGGCGATACTCGTAGCTGAGAGTGGGTAGGTGGAATGAACGCCGGATCGCCATAACCGATGACAACCCGAGAGTCTCGGTAAGACCCGCAACTTTTTCCATCCTGTAGTGGCAGCGGGTATGAGTTTACATCAATGTCAATGAATTGCTTATACAGATAAACTTATATGCAGCAACCAGCCATTAGTCAATCAGGACGACCAGAGTACCCGCCCGGGTCCCTAGAAGGAAAGTCGCAATTGTCTACCAGGCTTTGTTTTGCCAGATATATTAGAGTTCTGTAAAGAAATAACCCCTGAGCTGCCAGAACTGTGGGAAGTTACAGGCAGAACCAGGGGTTCATTGGGAGATGATGGCTTTAGTCCGCCTCGTCTATCTTGATCACACCCGTGGGGCAGACGAAGGCGCAGGCCTGGCAGCCTACACAGGTGTCTGCGAGTTCCTCGAAAGGTGTCTGAATGGTTCTCTTACTGCCCCGATGGGCGAAGCTGATGGCGTGGCGTTTGGAAATTTCGGCACAGGCTCGCACGCAGAGCCCGCAGAGAATGCATTCGCTTCTCTCGCTTTCCTTGAGCTTGAATCGCGTGTCCCTTACCCCATATTCCTTGGCCAGGTCGATAATAACTTGGGAATCCGGTGATCGGGCCAGGTAGAGTTCGAGCAGAATTTTCCGCGACTTACGCACCCGCTCGGTATCGGTATTTACCTCGATACCTTCCCGGGCCGGATAGAGGCAGGCCGGTTGAATAGAGGGCCAGCCCCGCCTGACGACTTCCACCAGACAGAGACGGCAGGCACCGTAGGTCGACATCTCCTCGTGGTAGCAGAGCGTCGGAATCTCGATACCCTGGTCGCGGGCGACCTCCAGCAGGGTGGTACCTTCTTTTACCTCTAATTCTTTGCCGTTGAGCGTAAATGTAACCATCTATTTTATTCCTCTATTATTCTACGGCATCGAACTTACAGACTTCTTTGCAAATACCGCATTTTACACATTTATCTTGGATGATCTCGGCAACTTCCTTCTTCTTCCAGATAACCGCATCGGAAGGGCAGTTGCGGAAGCACAGGCCGCACATCTTGCAGTTGTCGGTGATGACCTCGTAGGTAAACAGCGGTTTGCATACCTTGGCTGGACAGTTCTTGTCCTTGATATGGGCCAGATACTCATCTCTGAAATAATGCAGGGTACTCAAGACCGGATTTGGCAGTGAAGTACCGAGACCGCACATGGAAGCATCATCGATGGCGTGGCAGAGGTCTTCCATGGTTTCCAGATCTTCCTCTCTGCCTTCCCCCTCGCAGATGCGCTCAAGAATATTGAGCAGTGCCGCAGAACCATCACGGCAGGAGATGCATTTACCGCACGATTCATCGTTGCAGAATTCGATGAAGTATTTGGCCACGTTGACCACACAGGCCCCTTCGTCCATGACGATCATGCCGCCCGAGCCCATCATCGAGCCGGCCTCTGTGAGCTGGTCGAAATCAACCGGCATATCGAGCTTGTCGGCCGGCAGACAACCGCCTGAGGGGCCGCCGGTCTGTACTGCTTTAAACGGCTTGTTATCGGGAATACCGCCGCCGATTTCAAAGATGATCTTGCGCAGGGTGGTACCCATCTCCACTTCTATCAGACCGGTGTTGACGATATTGCCGACCAGCGAAAAGACCTTGGTCCCTTTGCTGTTTTCAGTACCCATCGACGCATACCAGTCTGCGCCGCCGTTGATGATGATCGGTACGTTGGCAAAGGATTCAACGTTGTTGAGTACGGTGGGTTTTTCCCATAAACCTTTGTCGGTGGCGTGATCGTACTTGGCCGTCGGTTCGCCGGGAAGCCCTTCGATGGAGGCGCGCAGGGCGCTCGATTCGCCACAGACAAAGGCGCCGGCACCCTGGAATACCTCGATATCGAAATCGAAGCCGGTGCCCATGATATTCTCACCAAGTAAGCCGTACTCCCTGGCCTGGTCGATGGCCTTGAACAGCCTGGTGACGGCCAGAGGATACTCCGCCCGGACGTACACGACGCCATGCCTGGCGCCGACGCCGTAGGCGGAGATAATCATGCCTTCGATCACCAGTTGGGGATTGCCCTCGATCAGGGAGCGATCCATAAAGGCGCCGGGGTCACCCTCATCGGCGTTGCAGATGATATATTTCGGCCGGCCCACAGCCTTAAGCGCTGACTCCCATTTACGGCCGGTGGGAAAACCGCCGCCGCCGCGGCCCCTGAGGCCTGATTTTTTGACCTCCTCAACCACATCTTCCGGGGTCATCTCAGTCAAACATTTGGCCAGCGCCTTATAGCCGTCGACGGCGAAATAGTTGCGGATGTCTTCAGGATTGATGGTCCCGCAGCCGCCCAGTACGATGCGTTTCTGGCCGGCATAAAAAGGCACTTCTCCTTCGACCGTGGCCCGGCTGCCGTCCTGATTCTCGAACAGCAGGTCTTCGACGACCCCCTGTTCCTCCAAGGTGGCGGTGATGATGTCGGGAACGTTCTCTACCTTTACTTTGTTGTAGAAGGTACCCTGGGGCTCGACCCGTACCAGAGGTCCCATCTGGCAGAAACCGTGACAGCCGCTCGTACTGGCACCTGCTTCGGTCTCCCCGCCCTCAAAGAGCAGTTCAACATCGACGTTGATACCCCGCTGCTGAATCTGTTTTTTCAACTCTTCATACACTTCCAGGGAGCCGCCGGCGATGCAGGCAGTGCCGGCGCAGACACGAAAGCAGACTTTCCTTCGGTCCAAAGCGGCCTTGCACTGCTCCCTGATTGCCGTCACTTCAGACGGCTCTTTGATCGGTGTCACGCGTGTAATAGTTTCCTGTTCCATGAGCTGTTGCTGGGTAGACTTTTTGATGCGTATTATTCTTTGTATTCTTTTACCAGTTCGGGGACTTTCTTCTTGGTCATCGGACCCTGTACATTTTCGTTGACCGTGAGTACCGGTGCAAGTCCGCAACACCCGATACATCTTACTTCCTCGAGGGTGAACATCATATCTTCAGTGGTCTCGCCGCACTTGATGCCCAGTTCAGGTTCAAAAGCTTCGATAATGCCTTCAGCTCCGCGAACATGGCATGCGGTTCCGGTGCAGACGGTGATTTTGTATTTGCCGACCGGGTCGAGACTGAACAGATTGTAGAAAGTGGCAATCCGGAAGATCTTGGAAAGCGGCATGTCCATTTCTTTGGAGACCAGGCGGAGCACCGGTTCCGGCAGGTAGTTGAAGGTCGAGTTTACATCGTGGAGAATGGGCAGGATCGGCCCCGGATTATCTCTGTGCTTGTCGACGATATCCAGCACCTGATTTCTCTGCTTACGATCAAGCTTGGAAGTTTTCTTGTCTTCCTCTATCAGTAATTGACCTTCTCGCTCGAAGGTCCATTTCGTCCTGGTGTCGAAGGAGTCACTGTCTGCCATGCCTTTGACGGTGTTGATCAGGTCGGGCACGAACAGCTCTATATCATCCTTGACTTTGACCTGGCAGGCGAGCCGGGTACCGGTCTTCTGCTCCTCCTTGGTGATGAACATTTCCTCGGTAGGTAAAATGTCGCCGCCACCGCTTTTCACGTTCAGCTTGCAGAAGCCGCAGCTGCCTCTTCCCGCACATGATGCGGGGATTTCCATACCCTGGTCGATCAGGATGGACAGCAGCGTTGAACCGCCCTGAACGGTGAATTCGCGATCACCCTCCTCGTCTGAGACGGAGACTTTGCAATCTCCATAAGAGACAAGGAACTTGTCGGCTATTAACAGGATAACGGTGAGGCTAAAAAGTATCGCGGTGATAATCCCTATGGGAAGTAGCGTTTCCATGTTTATTCCGCAGGGGCTCCCTTGAGTTCAGGTGTTGTTTTGTTGTGAATTGTGTGTGCTTTCATCAACTACTTTCAAACCATGCCGCTGAAGCCCATGAAGGCCAGGGCGATGATGCCGGTGATAATCATTATGATGCCAGGGCCTTGCAGTCCCTTGGGCACTTTGCCGATGAGATCGAGCTTTTCATAAATGGCGGCGACCATGATCATCGCCAGCCAGAAGCCGATGGCCGCCGAGATCGAATAGACCACTGTCTGGATGTAGGAGAGGTTGTCCACCGTGGTAACTTTCAGTGAGATGAACAACACTGTGCAATTCACCGTGATCAGCGGCAGGAAGATTCCGAACGACGCCTGCAGGGCCGGAAAGAACCGTTCCATGATCATCTCCACCAGCTGCACACAGGCGGCGATGACAATGATAAAGACGATGTACTGGATGATCTGGCTGCCGGTGGCCTCGAGGATCTGATAAATGACCCAGTTGGCAGAGGAGGTCAGGGTCACCACGAAGATGACCGCCGCCCCCATGCCGAAGGCGGTGGTAAGGCTCCTGGACAGCGCCACGAAGGGACACATGCCCAGCAGATAGTAGAGAGCCACATTCTGGATCAGCAGTGCGGTGATGAAAATTGATAGTAAAGATGTCTCGCCCATGTTATCGCCTTTCTGCCTGTCTTAGTAGTTGATATTCAATCAGCTGCTCTTCGGCGGTTCCACTCCCGCCGCGGTTCTGGTTATCCAGAGGAACACACCGAGCACGAAGAAGGCCCCGGCAGGTGCGGCCAGAACTACCCAGTCTACCCACCCGCTCGGCGTGACACGCACGCCCAGCAGGGTGCCGAATGCGAAAATCTCCCTGAAAATGGCAATGGCCATCAACGTATAGGTGTAGGCAAATCCATTGGCCAGGGCATCGATCAACGAAAGTTTGGGCGGGTTTTGTACGAAAAAGGCTTCCGCCCTCCCCATGATCATGCAGTTGGTAATGATCAGCGGCACGTAGGGTCCCATGGCTTCACTGATGGTCGGAAAATAGGCCTTGAGCACCAGGTCAACGATGGTCACCCCCGCGGCAATGGTGATCATATAGATGATGATACGCACCCGTGAGGGTATGATCTTCCGCAACACAGAGATGATGATGGCGGTAATGATCAGAACAAAAATAACCCCCGCGCTCATTGCAATGGCATTTTCCACCTTGTTGGATATGGCCAGGGCGGAACAGATGCCGAGCGTCGCCGAGCTGATCGGATGTTCCCGCCAGATACCGTTCTTGACGACCTTGGCGCCTTTCTTTCCGAAAATCTCTTTTAGATTCATGTGCTATTGACCAATCAAAGTTTTGGTAGCTTGGACATTCTTGTTGATATTTTTCTCCAGAGCCTTGCAGGTCAGGGTCGCGCCGGTGATGGCATCGACCTCATTGTCGGCCGAGGCGGTGCCGGAGGCCACGATCAGCAGCTGTGGCACCACTTTCTTGTCTCTGAAATTTGCCAGGTTTTCGGCTTCCAGCACGCGGCTTCCCAGACCGGGCGTCTCACTCTGCTGGATGATGGCAATTCCTTTGAGGGCCTCCTTATCCGGCGACAAAGCGATGACGCCGCTCATCGGTCCCTGGGAGGCGGGGCCGGCGAATTCGAAAGCGATACTGCCGTCCTGGGCCGTGTAGATGGTTTTGCCATCGAATTCTTCGGCCGTTACATTGCTCGTGAACACTGTTTCGACATTATCTGCCTCGTAGGGAATCACCAGGGCCTCGAGAACTTTCTTACGTTTTTTCTCGAGCAGGTATTTTTCGATCCTGGGGCCGGTAATGGTGTCCACAGCCACCAGTCCCGTGGACCAGAAAATACCGAAGGCCAGAACGAATCCGATCATCTTGATTTTATCTATCACGCCGTCTCTCCAAACTAGATCTTGGTCACTTAGCTCCCTTGGGTTTCCGCATTCCTGTAGCGCAGCTGCAGGACCATATGATCAATCAAGGGGGCAAACGAATTCATGATCACGATGCTGAACATAACTCCTTCCACGTACCCCGAAAAAACGCGGATAAGCACGGTAAGAAGTCCGCAGCCAATGCCGAAGACATACTTGCCGGGCAGGGTGTAGCATGAAGTAACCGGGCAGCAGGCCATGAACATGGCGCCGAAAAGCACCGAGCCGCCCAGCAGATTGAACATGGCGAAACCGAAGGCTGACGCTCCTCCCTCTGCAGTCGCCGGTGTCCAGCCGAACAGACCGGCAATAAAAGCGACGACGAAGACTGTGACGAGGTAAGATACCGGTACCCTCCAGTTGCTTACCTTGGTGAGCATCAGGAAAATACCGCCGACGATGATGCCGAGCCTGAATGTTTCTCCGACACTTCCCGACGGTATACCCAGCAGCAGATCGGTGGCCGGAGTCAAAATTCCCTGGGTCTTTACCAGGGCCATAGGGGTAGCCGAGGAAACGGCGTCGACCGCCCCTCGCCAGGCGCCTGGAGCTGTCCAGCCGCTGGTCAGGATAGTTGGAAACGAGATAGTAACGAACAGCCTGCCGACCAGGGCCGGGTTAAAGATGTTGTGACCGGTGCCGCCGAAGACCTCTTTGCCGAAAAAGACGCCGACAAATATACCCACGGCTACCACCCAGAGCGGTGTAGCCGGCGGCAGGATAAGCGGGAAGAGAATGCCGGTGACAAAGAAGCCCTCGTGGATCTCGGTTTTTCTGATGCAGGCAAAAATCACTTCGACCAGTCCGCCCACCGCGTAGGACACCAAAATCATCAGCAGGATGCGGGGTCCGAAAAACCAGATCGAAGCACAGATGCAGGGCAGCAGCGCGACGATGACGATCGACATGTAGCGCTTGATATCAAGCGGGTCCCGTACATGGGGGGCCGTTGCCGTGCGGGCTGGCGGGTAGAAGAAAATGAACTCGATGGCCTCGAACATCGGTTTAAGAAAGGCCAGGTTACCCCTTTTCTCGAATTGCGGCCTGAACGAGTCGAATAAATCAGAAAGCCATTTCATGCCTGTTTCCTTGACACCGTGTTATCTGAATGTGGCGAAACCCGCGGCCCGCCCCAATCGGGGCGGGCGCCTCGGCTCTCACTCACCCCTCTGTACTTTCAGTAATAGCTCGCTGCCTCTCCGCCCTGAACAGTTCAAGGTGATTGATCTTCGATACGCAGACGTAAGAGCAGAGACCGCAGTCAATACATTTATCAAATTCAACCCGGTAGGCGTCCTCGGGCCGATTGTGGTCAAGATAGCGATAGATGAGATGGGGAATGATCCCCACCGGACAGACGCTTTCACAAAATCCGCAGAAGACGCACGGACGGGCCTCGCCGCGCAGCGCGGTAGTAAACTTCTCTTTGAAAATCGGTTTGAAGAAACTGGCGAACGTATTGGAATATGATCGTTTCTCAAAACCGGGCTGGACAAAGGCCAGCACCTCGCGCTCGGTCATTTCCTCAAGCACATTGAAGGACTGGCAGCTGCAGTCGAGACCGAGCTGGGCATCATCAATCGCCGATCCGGTTAATACGCCCCCGTTGACAACTCTCAGCGGGACAGAGCCGTTTCTAAAGCCCAGGTTGGCGAGCGGGTAGCCAATCGGCAGCAGGTGATGTCCCGGAGCGCTGGCCATCGGGCCGCTGACCGAGATGACTCGCTTGATAAACGGATGGTTCTCATCGATCGCGGCTCGTGCAGCCACCACCGCCTGGATATCTGTGCTCCAACTTCTTTCCGGATTGAGATCATTCAACTGGGCAGCAAGTGCCGGAGAATCGAAGGGATACAGATCAGGCACTTCAAAGAGCTTGAGCCAGCCACTGCGCTCGGTGAGCAGTGTCTGCAACTGAGCCTTGATATCGGTGTCGGGCTCGGCGCAAATCAGCAAGATTTGAACATCTTCGAACAGCTTGTGAAAAAGATCGAGTCCACCAGCGAACTGCTCGAGCGCATCCTTTAGAAGGGTGCCTGCCGCGGGAAAAAAGGGCTCAAGCCTGGAGACCGGGATGACAAGCGCATCAGGGGTTTTCTCCGGGTCTGGAATCCTGCCTGTGTCAATCCTGGCGAGTGAGGACCAGACACCCATCCGCAGCAGGATCTGTCGCTTGTTCTCGTCATCTTCGTGGGTAACTTCGCTGTCCTTGGCCGAGGAAAGATTTTCCAGGGTGACATGCCGTTCGGCAAGTTCCAGATTCACTGTGCCGTCCATTGGAGCCAATAAGGGGACTGAGAAATTGACTGGATCCTTGGCAAGTATCTGCCCCTTGGTCACCTCTTCCCCGTGCTCGACCAGTAGCAGAGAGAAATCGAGCGAGTCAGAAAATAGGGGAAGATAGAGCGCCTCAGGCTTCTGGTATGAGGCGATTTCGGTTCCCGGTTCCCCTTCGAGCATTACATTGTAGCCGCCGTCAAACTTCATAGTTCACTCTTGTTCCTTTTCAGCTGCTGGCCCGCGCTAATTGCAGCAGGCCAGCAACCGAGCGGTTTACGGTTTATCAGCTTAGTCATCGACACAGAGATAACCGGCAGTAGAAACGCCTGATTGAACTCTTATCTGGTGTCGAATATGACCTAATTGGTGAAAGCGGGATGACACGGCCGGGTACCGCCGTTTGAGGAAAAGAGTGCCCCGGAGAGAAGAGAGAATAGTTGTACCAATAATCAGCAGTAAGCATATTGGATACGGGGCTCGGCATGAAGTACCCTGTTGAATTATTTCAGTTTGTATTGACCTGATCTACACGGTCATACAGCAAATACATTGAAACAAATCAGTGTAATTATCTATAAAATCGGTCAACCAAAGTCAATAACAAATTGCAGACCGAGGCCTCCCGTCAATTTGTCTTGACTGGCTGCGGATCGTGCTCGTTTAATGAGTAGCAGCTCTGCGTAGTGAGCTGAAAGAGTTGCTGTGGGCGACTGATAGCAAAAAATCCTTACACCTGCTCAAAATCCTCGTCTGTGCTACATTGTGGAGGTGGTGAGGAGAGTCACGGACCGGCTAGAATGCAAAAATACTTAAATATTACTTGATTTTAGCTCATTTTTTTGGCAGTTTCTCCTGAAATCCATATTCTGCCAGGTAAAATTGGAGGAAAAAATGAGCGATCGCAAGATATTAAATGCCCTTGAGCAAGAAGCTTATGAATGTCATGATCGCCCGATTGCTGAGCAGAGGGCAACAAGGCGTTCGGTAATCAGAAAAATGGCAGTGGGAACTGCTGCCTTGGCGGGGTGCAGTGTGCTGCCCGAGAAGTGGGTGACTCCGCTCGTCGAGTTCGGTACCCTTCCAGCCCACGCCACCACCAGCGGGGCCTTGGAAGCAATAATCGAGGAGTTGAGCCAGGGGATTGAAGAAACTGAGGCGGCAGACGCACAAACTGTGGACTCCCAGGCAGCGGCTGCTCCTGAAGTTGAGGATAATCGCGGTTACGCGAACCAGCTCACGATAGAAAATAGTGGTAAGAAAGTCTCAATAGACAAAATCTGGCGGGATAAATTTGTCTTTCCAAAACTTGGTCCTGAATACGGTCCCAAGCTGCTGATAGTCTGGTCGGATGGTCGAGAACTCTACGTACCGGATTCGAAGAAGATGACCATGT
>CBFCWR010000035.1:0-13475 GCA_965601575.1 uncultured Desulfofustis sp.
TGCCGGGATTGCTCTGGGCTTTGATGTCCGGAGAGATGACGGGGCTCAGCCTGGTTGAGTCCAGGGAAAAGGTGGTTTCATGAACTCATCGATTAGGATGAACAGGATGTCGTGGGGGATATATGGATAAAACCGAACTGCTGATGCGGGAACAGATCGACGATCTTCTTTCAGGGCAGCCTTTGGCGGTGTTGTCAACGCAACGCAACGGTCAACCCTATTCAAGTCTCATGGCCTTTGCCCATACTCCAGACCTCGGTGTTGTCGTGGTCGCCACCGGTAAATCAACTCGAAAATATCAAAATATTATTAGGGACTCACGGGTTTCTCTGCTGGTGGACAATCGTTCCAACAACGAAGAGGATTTTCATGCGGCAGCAGCGCTCACCGTCCTCGGTGTTGCCAAAAACATAGAAAGCGACGAGCGTCAGGAATTTGAAACTATCTACCTGGAGCGTCACCCATACCTGCAGAAGTTTCTCCATGCGCCTACAACCTCCTTTATCAAGATTGAGGTGCACTGTTATCTGATGGTGTCGCGATTCCAAAATGTGATGGAGTACCGGATCGGTGAACATGCGGATCTATTCAGCTGACCATCTGCCGTATCTCGATGCAGCCGCCATTGGCGGCAAAGGCATGGCCTTATTGCAACTGTTCGCAGCCGGGATGCCGATACCCGCGCCGTTGTGCCTGAGCACAGAGGCCTACGATATTTTCGTCGATGACAACAGCCTGCGAGAGAAAATCGGTCTCGAGCTCTATCGAAAAAATGTGCGGGACATGCGTTGGGAAGAAATTTGGGATGCAAGCCTTCGCATTCAGCTGCTCTTCATGAAGGGCAGAACACCGAGAGAGCTGGAACAGGAAATGCTCAGGGCAATTACGGACAAGTTTGGCGATCAGCCCCTGGTGATCAGATCCTCGGCACCAGAGGAGGATGGTGCGGGCGGCTCTTTTGCCGGTTTGCATGAATCCTACATCAACGTTGTCGGGACAGACGAGATACTCAAAAAAATCAAGAAGGTGTGGGCCTCGCTCTGGTCTGATCGGGCCATTCTCTACCGTCAGGAGCTTGGGCTTGAAGTGGTGAAAAGCCGCATGGCAGTGGTAATCCAACCATTTATAGAAGGCCAGGTTTCCGGACTGCTGTTCACCCGAAATCCGCTTGACCAGGAGCAGATGGTTATCGAGGCGGTTCATGGCCTCAATCAGGGACTGGTGGATGGTGCTGTTGCCCCGGATCGATGGTTGGTCAACAGAGCTAACTTAGAGATTGAACTTCATAAAGCGCCTGAACGCAGAGGTTCATGGTTCGTTCGCGCCGAATCGGGCGGCATAAGCTGTGAATCCATCGACGGTGATAGAGGCGGACACCCGCCCCTGGATTCGTCCTCCGTGGATGAGATAGTCCGTCTGGGGCTCAGAATTGAAGAACATTACCGTGCGCCCCAGGACATTGAATGGACGCTGGCCGACGGTGAATGGTGCATTCTCCAGTCCCGACCAATTACTGTGGGTAGTGGGGAAACCGAAGGGGATAAGCGGGCGTGGTACCTCAGTTTGACCCGCAGCTATGAAAATCTGCTGCAGTTATGGAAAAAAATCACTGACGAATTACTGCCGGAGATGGATAAAGATTCTGCCGGGCTCGCAGCGGTCGATCTCGATGCGATGACTGATGCCGAGTTGGCCGAGGACCTTCGCCGCCGGGCGTCACTCAACGAGCAGTGGACCTCTGTGTATTGGAGTGACTTCATACCCTTTGCCCATGGAGTAAGGCTCTTCGGTGAAGTTTACAACGACCTGGTGGAACCCGATGACCCCTTTGAATTCGTTACCCTGCTCACCGGCCAGACGATGTTGAGTACCGAACGCAACGGTTTGCTCAAAACCTGTGCTCAACTTGCTGCTGCCGATGACGAGCTGCAGGAGCATTTGAAACGAGGAACGATTGAGGACATTGGCGGAAACGATTTCCAGGCGGCAATAAATCGTCTCAGGACCCATTTCTCCATCGATTTCGTCGGGGTTGGCGATCTGCAGGCCGTGGATCGTATCATCGCTTCCATGATCCTGCAGTATTCGCTTTTACCCGGCGATTCGCCTGGTTCTGCAAATGCTGAACGAGAGCGTCTCGAGCAGGTCTTTTTTGAAAAGGCAGATGGAACAGGCGGCCCGGATCCCGCCGAGCTTCTGCGCATGGCCAGAGAAAGCTACCGGATTCGTGACGACGACAATATCCATATCGGCAGAATCGGGCAGGAACTCGAGCGCGCCAGCGCATATGCCCGTAAACGACTGCGCTCCCGGGGGAATGCAGTGCCTTCCGGGACGGCTGCCGTCAACCTTGCCCTGCTGCTCGAGGGCAAGGCTGTTGATGATCTTGCGGCAACCCCAGGGGAATTAGAGAGCCAAGGGCCAAGTCCCAAGAGAGTCCAGGCGAGGCAATTGCAGGGACAGCCGGCCAGTAGAGGAGTGGCGACCGGAGTGGCGAGAGTAGTGGAAAAGATGGCCGACCTGTCGGAATTCAAAAAGGGAGAGATCCTGGTCATCGATGCCATTGATCCCACCATGACCTTTTTTGCCCCATTGGCCGCGGCGATTATCGAGCGGCGAGGAGGGATGCTGATACATGGAGCAATCATCGCCAGGGAATACGGTATTCCCTGCATCACCGGGGTAGCCAAAGCCACAGAGTACATAACCACAGGCGATAAAGTTATTGTGGATGGCTATCTCGGCATCTGCACGGTCAAGGGAAAAGATGATTCTGAAGCTGCAGATGAAAAAACCTGAGAATTAACATAGAGATGGTAGCCGTATGGAGACCAATAATACACCAGCTGCGGAGCAGATACGAAAAGCAAAACTTCTGTTTGCTTCCGGACAGATACGAGAAAGTATCAGAGAATTCACCGTGGCGGAACGTGAAGGCTACGAACTCGTCGATATCTGGTTGAGCAGAGGGGCAGCGTTACTTGCGCTGGGCCATTTTAAAGCTGCTGAAAAGGATTTCAGCAACGTACTCCAGGTCCAGCAGGAAAACGAAAGAGCCTATTATTTCCGCGGTATTTCACGCGCCGCTCAGGGACGTCACCAGAAAGCGATCGACGATCTTACCCAATCGCTGAGCCGCAATAATAACAGGGGTATTGCACATTTGATCCGAGGGCTCTCCTACGCCGAACTGGGCAACAAGTCCGATGCGGTACTGGATATAAACAGCGCCGGCGCTTTCTCGGATGCCGAATTTGACAGCTTCGAAAAATTATTCGGTACCATCGGCCACCCGTTCAGAAATGCCCGGGCTCTGATGGCGGAGGAAAATGCACCGTGGAACAATTTGCTGGATAAAGCATCAGCCGAAACGTTGATGAAATTGCTCTGAATATCGGCGGGTCTCATCTACCCCTGGCGGGAGAGATCATCACGGACGGAGACGCAGCTCGAGCAGCTCACTTGTTGCGTCTGGCCCAGATGAAATAGAGCGAGTCCGAGTAGCTCATTGAGTCTGCGTAGCGATCTTCTGACGGCCGAGGATACCCACGCACCGACTCGGTCTGGAGCTCTGTGAATGATCCCTGGTCAAGAAGATAGCTCAGCACCACCCCTTGTCGTTCAAAGGGGTGAAGGTCTGCCCACGACTCTACCTGTTTGCCGGGAAACCAGCGTTCAGATATGGTCAGCGCCAGGATCCCGCCAGGAACGAGAATTCTGGCCAGCTCAGAGATCACTTCCAGGGGCCGGCAGAGGTACTCGATGGAGACCGTGCACACGACGGCATCGAAGCTGTTATCTGCAAAAGGAATCGCGGGCTCTTGATTGAGATCGTGAACCACATAGCCCGCTAATCTTCCATTGGCCTCCAACTCCCGCTCGTTGAGCCCGAGGCCCTCGACATGGCAGGACGCAAGTGAGTCGGGGATATGCGACTCCCAACTACTCATCAGATCAAAAATTCGGGTGCCGTTAGCCAAAATCCTGCCGTAAAACGATCTCACATGGCTTCTCGCAGTGGCATCGAGATGATGTACCAGACGGGGTGACTGGTAATAGAGTCGATCGTCACTCTCATCTTCTCTTCTCAGGACTGTTTCGCTGCTGAAAGAATATCTTATCTCATCCACCGGAGCCTGCATGCCAGGCCCTCGGGTTGTGATCATATCGGCTATGTCATTCAGCGAGCCGCCCCTTTGTGCCCCTATTGTTGAGGTGTGCTGGACTAGCGCTTCTACCTGGAGGGGATAACCGGCAAGAGGGTGGTTGGTGTCGATGACCAGGGAAGCACCGTCCACCTCTACCAATCTCACAGGAGTCTGATCTGTGGGAAAGGAGCTCAGCGGTTTCCAGAAATAGCCTTTGGGGTAATATCTGCCGGATTCGAGGGTAATCTCGTTATTTCCGAAGTGGGGAGCATGAGGGGAATTTTTTATTACCACCAGTTTTTTTTCATCGTGATCCGGGACCAGCTCACCCGGTCTGAAGGTTTCTCTATGGCTCTGGCCGATGTCCAATTTTTGCAGGGCATCGCCCATGGAGCCTGGAAATATGTCTCTCCAGAAATCAATTTTATCTATGTAGCTGCGATCATTATGGATCGCGTAGCCGCTCTCCCAGTGTACTGAAAAATCGATCGCAGCTCTCTTCCTCATACTCATGGTGGAATCCGGGAACATGGTGAAAGGGTGAGGGGGATTCCTCCGATCAATTCGTCCGGATCGAACCGACGACGTTAAAGCGGCCATCATCATTTCTGCGCATCAGCACGATTTCACCGGAGTCCGGGTAGACTCCACTGAAAGCGGTGATGTTGACCTGGTGTGTCACAAGAATCAGAGGTCTCGCAATTGGCTGGTTCTCCAGCCATGAGGAGAGTGCCTCGGTCTGATCCTGCTTTTTTTCATACTCCCGGAAGAAGGAATTGAGTGCAGGAAGGGGTACGGGGGGGGCAAATTCAAGGAGTTCGGCCGTCTCCAGACAGCGGCACCACTGACTTGTGAAGACGTCGGCGTTGCCGATACCGGCCTCTTTCAATCTTGCCCCGATCTTCACCGCCTGGTCCCTTCCCTCTTGCGAGAGGTTGCGCTGGGTTGAGCAATCTTCCAGCTGGAAATTCTCCGGGTCGCCAATCCCGGGTGCGAGCGCATGCCGCATCAGGGCCACATGATCCCCCTGCTTGAAGGCAGATAGAAGCTGTTGTTCATTGTCAGCATCAGAAGCCCACCCGGAACCAAGAGCGATAAGCAGCAAAAATACAAGCCCCAGAAGCAGGGTTGAGCCGAATATTGTTTTTCTCATAGAAGCCTCGATTATGGTCAATTTTACTTGGTTGAAAGGGCTGGCAACAGTTCTTCGAATTTCTCGTTGAAATTCAGCATGGAGAGGTAGATACAACTGTCGGGAAAACTGTCGTGGAGGATGTGCAGGTTGTCGACCGGGTCGTAGTCGGCAACTGAGAGTGAGTCGTCCCCGACGCTTTGACTGAAAAGCTCCAAATTGCGGGACATCCAGGCTTCGACTACGAGTGGGATACCGCGGGCCCTGAGCTGGTCCAGCCGCGCGTCACTGCCGATCACCGGCTGAGTAACGACATAGCGCGCTCCCGCCTCTATTTTTTTATCCAGTCTCTTCAATTCACCCTCGATGGGATTGTAGTGGTTGAATGCCGCCCCGGTCACGAACTTGCCTGGGTAGGCTTTGTTGATGTAGTAAATGAGATCGGCGCTCGAGGCGACATTGAATTTGCCCCCTATGTGTGACGGTTCGAGCCTGGACAGCGCGGGTCCGCCGTCCCCGCGGACGACAAGCAGACTGCGAACCCCGGCCCGCAGAGCAGTCTCAAGTATTTCGTCGAGTTCGTCTTTGTGGTGAAAAGTGTTGAGATTGATTACCAGCCGTTCGGGATCAAACGACAAACCGAGCAGTTCAATGGTCTCCAGCCCACCCATACGCAGGTTGCCCATGGGATTATCCGGGATTGAAACCGCGCACCCTGCGTGCATGGCGCGGTTGAATCGCTCCCCGAATCTGTTCAGCAGTCTTTCGGGATACGTATCGTCTGTCTTTTTGGGCGTAAGCAGCTCAATGATGTAAGGATAGTCGAACATTAGATTACCTCTTTTGGGCTACTATAATCAGCGACCGGAAAAAGACCGTACGCAACTAATAAATTTATGCTCCGGAATAAGATGAGCGTGGAAATATATGGTATTTCAGCGGACAGGTCGCCAGTGACATCTGTTGGGAGTCAGGCGGGGTGAGCAGATTGTCATTATTTTCTGTTTGATCTACAGCAGACCGGCTGCTTATAATGGGCGGACATCATGGACAAATCCCCTGACAACCAAGATACATCGGTGAGCTACAGATTCGCGATAATCGGTGGAGGATTGACTGCCACCTCGATGATCTGTCAACTCGTGGACGAGCTGCAATGCCAAGGAAGAACCGGGACCCGGCTCGGATCTCTGCTGGCTGTTGAGATCTTTGAGAAAGATCTGGTAGTGGGACCAGGATTTCCGCATAACCCTTTAAATGTGAAGCCTTTTCACATCACCAACATGTGTGCCAAAGACATGACGGTGAGAATGTCCCGGCCGGATGAATTTCAGCGCTGGGTGACGGAACACGAAGCTCATCTGAGACGGCCTATTTCCCCGTCGGATAATGATGACTCTATGCACCCGGAAGGCGAAGAGCAGTGTATGCACTATCCCCGAGAGATCATGGGAGAATATCTGAAGAGCCAATTCGATGATGCGGTGGCAAGGGGTAAAAAACTTGGCATCAGCATCAGGGTGAGAAACCAGTGCGAAGTGATCGATATACGGGAGCGCGGAGCGCAGGTTTTTCTCATAACAGCAACAGACCAATTAAAAGAAATGGAGGTTGGCCCGTTTCACGGTGCACTGTTGGCCACCGGTCACTGGTCCGAATCACGACAGATCGAAAACTATTTTTCTTCTCCCTGGCCGGCGGAGCGCCTGTGCGCTGCCATACCGCCCGGTGCGGAAGTGGGAGTCATCGGATCGAGCCTGAGCGCCATCGAGACGGCGCTGACCCTGACGGCAGATGGGCAGTTTCACCGTCTTGAATCGGGAGCACTCACCTATATTGAACCTGAGGCACCTCGAACACTGACCCTCTTCTCCAGAAGGGGACTCGTACCCCAGGTCAGGGGGCGGATTGGAAGTCGACCAAATCGCTACTTTACCTGCGCCCGGTTTCAGGAAATCATTGAGTCTCATCAAGGCCGGGTGACGTTGGGGGAGATTTTCGATTTACTCGATCGTGAATTGTCGGAGGCCTATGGCGAAGCAGTCGATTGGCAGCAGGTAATCGCACCGGGGGGAGCGCCGGCGCAGCTCCTCCGGGAAAGTCTCGACAGGGCGCTGAAGGGTGATGGAGCCGAGGGGGAACTTGTCTGGCAGACCGTGCTTGTCCATATTTTTCCCCTGGTCAGAGAATTATATCTGGCACTGAGTAAAAAAGAGCGGCAACGTTTTGACCGAGAATATAACACGCTCTTTTTTATGCACGCGGCCACCCAGCCGGCCATCAATGGTGAAAAACTGCTGGCTCTCATGGAAGCCGGGGTGGTCGATGTTATCAAGCTCGGGAAAGGATATCGATTTGTCCACAACGAGTCCTCGCACCAGTTTGAGCTTCACTATGAGACTCCGGATGCAAAACAGCGCTGCGCCACTTTCACCTATTGCGTCGATGCCCGCGGCCAACCTCGATCGCTCCACGCGGACAGCTCGAATTTGACCCGGAACCTGATCAAGAGAGGTCTCGTACAGATCGAGCCCGGCGATTCAGAGCTGGGAAGATCAGCAATGGGAGGATCACTACTCATTGATCCGCTCACTCACCGGATCGTGCGTTCAAAATCAGAAGAAGACGTAAAATCGGATTTTGATCTATTCGCGGTGGGAGCAATGACCCGGGGCCAGATCATCGATGCAAGCATGGCCCTTGGTTTAGCTCGGTCGACGGAAACGGTGTCAAAGCTGGTGATAGAAAAGTTGTCCGATCTTGGTCAACTCGGCTGATCCGATTCTGGCGATCCCGTTCTTTTTATCATTTTCTCATTGAGTTTCGCGACCAGTGCAGACAGCAGCGAAATTCGCCTTATAATTTGACATACTGAAGTCCCCCAGAAAAAGCGCGGTGGAAGCTGTTATGATAAAAATTGTCTCAAAAGACCAGGTGTGCTTCGCCAATCTCTCACTCAGCGGAGGTCTGTGCAATAACCTCCGCCATTTGCACAGTGACTGACATGGGTCACATCGCACTTGCCGGCGGTGCTGAATTCGGCGGCAAGATGAGTTGTCTGGACCGGCGGGCAATGGAGCTCGCCGGCGGTGAGGCTGCCTCCATCCACATCATTCCCGCTGCGGCTGCCCCGGATAACAACCAGCACCGGGCCGGTGCGCGGGGAGTGCAGTGGTTTAGAAGTCTTGGGGCACAGAGGGTCCACTGCCGGGAGATCACCGATCGGACATCGGCCGATGATCCCGCGGAGACTGACGCCATTGACGGTGCCGATCTCATTTATATGCTCGGCGGGTTTCCCGGCCATCTCGCCACGTCGCTACGGGGGTCAAAAAGCTGGCAGGCGGCAGTCAGGGCCTATGGATCCGGGGCGGTGGTCTGCGGCAGCAGTGCCGGGGCCATGGTGCTGGGCGATCTGTTCTATGACCCGACCAGTTCCACGATGCTGCCCGGGCTTTCCATACTCGGACCTATTCTGGTCATACCGCATCACCAGAAGAGCGGACCAGCGTGGGCCGGGCGCTTGAAATCGTTGGCACCCGATGCGCAACTTCTTGGACTCGATGAGTTTACCGGCATCGTCGACGAGGCCGAGAACGGGGGCTGGAGTGTGCATGGCGGCGGTGAGGCAGTGGTGTATCACGACAACGGACAAAAGAGTTATCGGGACGGCCAGGTGATCCCCTTCAGCCAGTTGCCAGCGCCTCGCATTGACGGTGAAAATTTTGCATGGTAAGGACTACAGACACATCAAGCAGCTGCAGTAACTCTCTGCGGCCCTGAATACCGAAGGACATATGGGAATTCTTGCACTCATGGGGTCGGGGGAACTGACCGCCACGATGGTTGAGGTACATAAACTGCTGTTGTCTCCCTATCAGCCTGAGCCGCAGGCGATGTTTCTCGATACACCGGCCGGGTTCCAGCTCAATGCCGATCAGATCGGTGAAAATGCGGTCGGCTATTTCAAGCAGCGGGTCGGCTGCCCGCTTCAGGTGGCCAGTTATAAATCTTCGGAAACCATTTCCGAAATCGATGCGGCACGCACTTATCGCCAACTTCGTCAGGCCGATTATCTCCTGATGGGGCCTGGAAGTCCGACCTATACAGTGAGCCAGCTAAAAGATTCACCCATACCTGAGATCATGGTAGAGCTCATCAACAGGGGCGGCTGCCTGGTGGCGGCAAGTGCAGCAGCACTTACTGCCGGGAGATACACCCTGCCGGTCTATGAGATATACAAGGTTGGTGAGCCACCCCACTGGGTTGAGGGGCTTGATCTGCTTGGCGCTTTTGGTCTCTCGCTGGTGGTCATACCCCACTGGAACAATGCCGAGGGCGGAACCCACGACACGAGCCGCTGCTTCATGGGCAGCTCACGGTTCACACAGCTCGTCGATCGGCTGGACGAGCCTCTGCCGGTACTCGGTCTTGACGAGCACACCGCGATTATCATAGATTTCAGCGCCCAAGTTTTCACCGTTCACGGCATCGGGACTATCGTACTGGAGCATGGTTCGGCGCAACAGCACTTCACCCCCGGCAACGCCTATCCGCTGCAGCAGCTGCAAAACGAACCCGGATCGGAGGAGATCAGCACCGAAAAAATTCAGCAGCCGGTTGTACCTGATCAGCAGCCGGAATCACAGACCGATTTCTGGCCTCGGCTGCACACGCTGACGGCCCAATTTCAGCAGGGTATGGAAGAAGACGATCTCGGTAAGTCTGCTCATGCGCTGCTGGAGATGGACAGGCTCCTGTGGCAGGCCCATGGAGAACTGGAAAACCCCGAAGCCATTGCCCAGGCCCGCGACTTCTATCGAGAAAAACTGGCCGAAATGGGAACCTGCCAGGTGTTATCAGAGGCCGGCCGCGACCGCCTTCTGGCCCCTCTCATAGAGAGTCTGCTGGAGGTTCGCCAACACTTTCGCGAGAACAGGCAGTTTGAGGCTGCCGATGTGGTGCGCGATGCCCTGGGCAGGGCTGCAATTGCGGTGGAGGATACCTCTGAAGGCGCTCGCTGGCGAATTCAGAAAGACAAGGAGTAGCGCCATGATAGTTCACCCTGAACTGAAGATTCTTGTAATTACTGCAGCCCCAGATGAGGGCGCCGGGACCTGGCGGTTCATCACTGACGGTATGGACCACGTGCTCGTCCAAGTTGAAGCCGAGACACCCACCGATTTGAACGGTTATCAGGCAGTGCTCACCGTCGGTGCAACCGGTTCCGGCATAGACAGCACTATACTTCTGAGCTTCGTCGAAAGCGGCGGGACCTGGCTTGCTCTCGCCGCCGGGCAGAGATGGCCGCTTCCGGAAGAATTCGGGGTGCAGCCGGGTCCGGTCGGACCGGCGACCGAATTGCGGGTACTCTTCACCGACAGGGATAACCCTCTCGGCGCCAGACTCCCCGATGCAGTCTATGTTGAAGGCACCTACCAACCGCTGCTGGTGCACAGCGACGATACCGAGACGGTACTCTATGTGGATTATCACTATCAACACAGCTCGGTACTGACCCTTCGCAGCCATGGTGCCGGTCATCTTGCCTGTACCACCCTGCAGGATTTCAGTCCGTCCCTCATACAGCGCGGTTTCTATCGTCTGCTGCGTCAATGCCAGGGGCAGGCGCCAGCGCCTGATCGCTCGCTGGGTATAGGCATCCTGGGCTATGCGCCGTCGGTCGGAAGGCTTCATGGGATTGCTGCTGAACATACGCAAGGACTGCATCTGGCGGCCGCCTGTGACCTCGATCCCCTGAGGCTGCACCAGGCGAAAATTGATTTTCCGTCAATTGCCACCTATACCGATGCAGCCGAATTGGCCTCTGACCAGGCGGTCGATCTGGTGATCATCGCCACGGCACCAAATTCCCACGCCCCGCTTTCTATCCAGATGCTGCAGGCCGGCACGCACGTACTCTGCGAAAAGCCCCTGGCGCTCAACCAGGCTGAAACCATGGAGATGCAGGAAGCGGCGCTATCCCATCAGAAACATCTGAGCTGCCACCAGAACAGGCGCTGGGACCCCGATTTTCTGGCAATAAGAAAGGCAGTGGCCAACAAACAGATCGGCGAACTCTTCTACCTGGAGACTTTCGTCGGGGGGTTTCACCATCCCTGCGGCTACTGGCACTCGCACGCTCCGGTCTCGGGCGGCACTTCCTACGACTGGGGAGCCCATTACCTGGACTGGATAGTCGGGTTGCTGCCCCATTCCATAGAATCGGTGGTTGGTACACGTCACAAGAGGGTCTGGCATGATGTCACCAACGCCGATCAGGAGCGGATCCAGATTCGTTTTGCAGACGGCAGGGAGGCCGAGTTCATTCACTCCGACATTGCCGCCTCGCGAAAACCGAAGTGGTACCTGCTTGGCACCAGCGGTGCCATGATCGGACAATGGAGAGACGTATCAGCGGTTAGTTTCGATCCCCTCTATTACTACGCCAAAGATGACATCCCGGCCACCGAGATGATGCCCGAGATTACCCTGTACCGGAGACTGGGGGAGGGGCGAATTGAACCTGCCCAGCTGCTCTTGCCTGAACGAGATCCTTTCGCCTTTCATGCCAATCTTGCCGATCACCTGCTCTGGGGCGAGCCGCTGGCAGCCCCGCTTGCCGACTCGATGAAGGTGGTTGCCATTCTCGAGGCAGCCGCAAAATCGATGGGCGCTGGCGGTCGACCGGAGAGAATTGATGGCGGATAAACTGCGTTGGGGGATTCTCGGCACTGCATTGATTGCCAGAAAGTGTGTAATACCGGCTATTAGTGTCTCTAAAAATGGTGTGGTGCACGGGCTCGGCACGAGCCGTGCCGGTGAGGCTGAATCCTTGGTTGAAGAGCACGGAATTGTGCAGCTCACTGAGGATTTCGACGACCTTCTTGCCAACCCGACCATCGATGCAGTCTACGTTCCGCTGCCCAACCACCTGCATGAGTACTGGGTGATCCGGGCTCTCGATGCCGGTAAGCACGTATTGTGCGAAAAGCCGCTTGGTTGCAGTGCTGCCGAGGGTGTAAAAATGGCCGAGGCGGCAACCCGTAACGACCGGGTACTGATGGAAGCCCAGATGTATCGTTTTCACCCCCGGACCCAGCGAATCGAGAAGATGGTGGCTGATGGGGCGATCGGCATCCCCCGGCTGGTTCGGGCGGCGTTCTGTTTTTCCATGCCCGATGATCGTCTCGCTGCGGGTGACAATTACCGGCTCAATTCGGCCCGGGGCGGCGGGGCCCTGTTTGATGTCGGTTGTTACGGAGTCGGTGTGGCCCGACTGTTCCTGCAGCACAGGGTTTCCAGGGTGCAGGCGCTGACGCTTGCAATTAACAGCAGCGGCATAGACCTTCATCTGGTGGGTAATCTTGATTTTGACGGTGCTGCTCTTGGTTCGATCGAGGCCAGTTTCTGTGCCGGTCTGCAGCAGACCTATTCGGTAATCGGCAGCGGGGGGGCCATCGAGGTGCCGCATGATGGGTTTATCCCCTGGGACCACGATGCGCTCATTTTTCATCGGGCCGGCGACAGCGACACGGCTGAGACCATTGTCATACCGGGGATCGATCAGTATCGACTCATGGTCGAACATTTCGCTGATAGGGTCGCTGACGGAGGCGCGCCGCTTGTGAGCCTCGAGGATTCGATTCGGACCCTGGCGGTGTTGGATGCGTTGGCTGAATCGGCGCGAAGCGGAACCTCGGTGGAGGTGAAGGAGCCATTGGGGGATTGGCATGCAGATGCGTAAGTCTCGGGCTTCGATAACGGTTGAAACGATTGATTTCCCCTACCTTGAAAAGCTCTGGCAGCTGTATGGGGCTACCTGGAACTGGCCCAGCCCGTTTGTCACGCCACCGTGGCTGAAGGCCTGGTGGTCTGTATTTGGCGACACCAAAGAATTGCTTCTGACCCTCGTGAGCACCGATCGGAGTCCGATTGGAATTGCGCCGTTGATGATCGAGGGCAGCACGGCTCGAATAATAGGCTCGGCGGATCTCTGTGATAGTGGCGATGTGGCTGTCGCGCCGCATGAGGAGCAACGATTTTTTGCCGGATTGTGTGGTTTTCTTGAATCACGGAAGATAGAGCGCCTGGTGCTTGAACCGGTGCGCCCGGACTCCATCGCTTATTCGATCGCCGGCGCCGCAGAAAGCCCAAAAAGATGGCGTTGCGCCGCAACTCCTGTAAGCCAGTCA
>CBFCWR010000036.1:0-13220 GCA_965601575.1 uncultured Desulfofustis sp.
CGACGGAGACGAGCGCAGCCAGGAGATCGACGAGCTCGAAAGGAAACTCAAGAAAACCAAGATGCCCAAGCCGATCCGCAAAGAGGCCCGCAAACAGCTTCGGCGTATGGAGATGATGCACCCGGATTCTTCCGAGGCCACCATCATTAGAACCTACATCGACTGGATTCTCGACGTGCCGTGGAAAAAGGGCACTAAGGATCTTCTTGATCTGCTTCGGGCCAAAGAGATTTTGGATGAGGACCACTATGGGCTCGATCGGGTCAAAGAACGTATCCTTGAGTTTCTGGCAGTACGTAAGTTGAACCGTTCGACCAAAGGCCCGATTCTCTGCTTCGTCGGTCCCCCGGGGGTAGGAAAAACTTCTCTGGGACAGTCAATCGCCCGTGCCATGGGCAGAAAATTCCACCGTATCTCGCTCGGGGGCATGAAGGACGAAGCCGAGATCCGCGGTCACCGGCGCACGTACATCGGGGCGATGCCGGGAAGGATTGTGCAGGGACTGAAGACGGTGAAATCCAACAACCCGGTCTTCATGATGGATGAGGTTGACAAGGTCGGCGCCGATTACCGCGGCGACCCGTCATCGGCATTGCTGGAAGTGTTGGATCCGGAGCAGAATTTCGAATTTTCCGATCACTATCTGAACATGCCCCTGGATCTCTCAAAGGTGATGTTTATTACCACCGCCAACATGGCTGATACGATCCCCGGTCCGCTGCTTGACAGGATGGAGGTGATCAGGTTGTCGGGTTATACCCTCGAGGAAAAGCTGGTCATCGCTAATCGTTATCTGCTGCCCCGCCAGATAGCCGAGAACGGTATCAAGAAAAGCCAGCTCAAAATAACCGATACTACGCTGACCCGGATCATTACCCACTACACCCAGGAAGCGGGGTTGCGTAATCTGGAGCGGGAAATATCAAAAATCTGTCGCAAGGTTGCCAGGAAAATAGCCGAGGGCGGCAAAGGCCCCTACTCGGTGTCTGCCAGAAATCTCGACAAGTATCTGGGACCGCCAAAGACCATCCCGGAATCTGAAATCGAGACACTCGATCAGCCCGGACTGGTAACCGGTCTGGCCTGGACCGAAGTCGGCGGCGAAATCCTTCACATCGAGGTGAATCTGATGCCCGGCAAGGGTAAACTGATTCTCACCGGCCAGCTCGGCGAAGTGATGAAAGAATCGGCCCAGGCGGCACTGACCTATTGCCGCAGCCGCTCCAAGGATCTCAATGTGCAGAAGGATTTTTTTGACCAGACTGACATTCATATCCATGTACCTGCCGGAGCTATTCCCAAGGACGGACCTTCAGCCGGCATCACTATTGCTACAGCCCTTTACTCCGCCATTTCCGGAAGGAAGGTGAGGCGAGATCTGGCCATGACCGGCGAGGTGACTTTAAGGGGCAGGGTGCTGCCCATCGGCGGATTGAAGGAAAAAGCACTGGCCGCGCTGCGGGTCGGCGTTCCCAATGTCATAATTCCGGAGCAGAACCAGAAGGAACTGGTGGAAATTCCGGAAGACATAAGGCGGCGCATGAAATTCCACCCGGTGAAGGATATGGACGAAGTGATCGGGTTGGCATTCAAGAAGCCTGAAAAAGTGAAGCGCCGAAAAATCCGACGTGCAGCAGCCTGAGAATCCGCAACAGTCGGCAGTAGTTCCTAAAAAGAAATCCATCTTAAGGGGCGCCCTGTGGGCGTCCCTTTTTATTTTAGTGGTGGCTGCCATTGGTGCTGGCTGGTTTGCCTCCTACGCCCTGACGCCGGGGCCTCGAGTTGAAGATTCCGAGAGAACGGTATTTATTCCCAAAGGGTCTTCTGTTGAAGAAATTGCCAGTCTGCTCGAAGCGGCAGACCTTCTCGATGGTGATCTTCGCTTCCTGCTGTTGACTAGAATCCTCGGTGTTGCCTCGAGACTCCCTGCCGGTGAGTTCATACTCGATACCAATCAGAACCCGGTCGATCTGATCACTCAGCTTGCAGACGCCACACCGGTTCAGCATCAGCTTACCATTGTCGAGGGATTGGGGATGGAAGAAATTGCTGAACTGTTCGCCGCCGCAGGCTGGATCGACAGGGAACGGTTTCTGGAAATCGCCCGTGACCCGGGCTTCATAGCCTCGTTTGGACTCGAAGGCGTCACCAGCCTCGAGGGCTACCTGTTTCCGGATACATATAAGCTGATAAAGCCCTCCCCCGGAGAGAAAACAATACTCGCCCGTTTGGTCAATCGTGCACTGGAGGTCTACAGTTCACTTGATCGTGGCAATTCAGACTTGAGCAGACACCAGGTGTTTACCCTGGCGTCGATAGTCGAGAAGGAAACGGGAAAACCGGACGAGCGCCCGGTCATAGCCTCAGTGTTTCACAATCGACTGGCGCGGCGCATGAAGCTGCAGTCTGATCCGACCGTGATTTACGGGATAGATGAATTTACCGGGCCGCTGACCAAAAAAGATCTGAGAACGCCGACCCCCTACAATACCTACACGATCAGTGCTCTGCCCCCGGGACCAATCTGCAGTCCCGGACGGGAATCACTTCAGGCCGTATTGAGGCCCGCCGATACCAACTATCTTTACTTTGTCTCCAAGAACGATGGCAGCCATTATTTCTCCACCAATCTTGGTGAGCACAACCGTGCGGTGAGGAAGTATCAGCGTTAATTTCCATCAAGAAGCGATGGATTGATGGAATTTTTCTAATATTCTGCTATTGTTGAAGGGTTTTCTCATGCAGCCTCCATTGAGCTGCAGGTGATGTTTATTGTAAGCAAGTGATATGGAGTGTTGGTAGTTGAAGATAACCCTGATTCAGTTAAACCCGATCATCGGTGATTTTAACTACAATTGTGAAAAGATTATTCGGTATGCCCGACAAGCTGCCACTGCAGGATCCGATCTCGCCGTACTTCCTGAATTAGCCGTATCAGGCTATCCCCCGCTCGACCTGCTCGAAAGACGATCCTTCATAGACGATCATGAGTCGGCCGTAGAAAAATTGATAGACGAGCTGCCAGCGATCCCGGTGATGTTCGGCTGTTTTGAAAGGTCTGGGCAATCCACCGGCAAGCCGCTCTACAACTCAGTGGTGGTGGCCGATAATGGTAGGATTGTCCATAAAACCAGGAAGCAGCTTCTGCCCGAATACGATGTCTTCGATGAAAATCGTTATTTTGAACCGGGTCCCCCTGGAGAACCCTTTTCCTGGCGCGGTTTGACCATAGGAGTCACGGTCTGTGAGGACATCTGGCACTATGCCGTCGATGAATACCACAGTCGTCCCGTTGCTGATCTGCATGCGCGGGCTCTTCAGGAGGGGCGCCCCCTTGACCTGCTGATCAACGTCTCCGCCTCGCCTTACCACCGGGGCAAAACCCGGGTGCGCCAGTCAATCTTCTCCTCCTTGACCAGTCAGTACGGGATTCCGTTCATCTATGTGAACCAGGTTGGGGGACAGGATTCGCTCCTGTTCGATGGAGCCATCCTGGCCCTGGACGGCACCGGTAAAACCATTGCCAGAGCAGCTCACTTTAAAGAAGACATGGTGGTTGTCGATACTGAGCAGTGGAGTGGTGAGATTACAACTGCCAGAGAACCCGAGGAAGTGGAACTGGTGCATGATGCGCTTGTGATGGGTATCCGCGATTATGTGACCAAGAGTGGTTTCAGCCGGGCAGTGCTCGGCCTCTCCGGGGGCATCGATTCGGCCCTGACCGCAGCCTTGGCGGTGCGAGCACTGGGAGCCGAGAATGTGCTGGGCGTCGCCTTGCCGTCTCCTTACAGTTCCAAAGAATCTCTCGAGGATGCCGAAGCCCTGGCCCGGGGCTGTGGCTGCCGGTTCGAAATATTACCCATTGCGGATCTCTTCGAGGGCTACCGCACTTCTCTCGATGGGCTCTTTGCGGGCCGCGAAGAGGATGTCACTGAACAGAACATCCAGGCCAGGATTCGGGGCAATCTGCTCATGGCCTTGTCCAACAAATTCGATCATCTGCTTTTGACCACCGGCAACAAGAGCGAGATGGCGGTTGGCTACTGTACCCTCTATGGAGATATGAGCGGAGGATTGGCGGTAATATCCGATGTACCCAAACAACTGGTTTACGATCTTGCCCGCTTCATCAATGGCAGCGGGGATATCATCCCCTCACGCATCCTGGAAAAACCGCCTTCCGCGGAGCTGAAACCGGACCAGCGGGATCAGGACGATTTACCTCCTTATGAACTGCTTGACCAGATCCTGGAACTCTACCTCGAAGAAGGCTGCGGCAGGGAAGAAATTGTGCGGCGCGGCTTCGATCCTGAAGTGGTTGATGATATAGTCCGCCGCATCAGGGTGAACGAGTACAAGCGCAAGCAGGCCCCGATGGGATTGAAGGTCACCAGCAAGGCCTTCGGTTTTGGTCGACGTCTGCCCAATGTCCAGAATTATCGGGGTTGAATCACGCAGTCCATGAAAAATCTCCTCTCTTTCAAGGCAATCTCAACGTTGCTGTCGCTCGCCATTGTCGTCGTGTTGGTGTCAGTACTCATCTACCGTGAATACCGGCTCGAGCGTCCGGACCAGATTCAGATCACCACCTCTGGCCGGGTCGATATGTGTCTGGAGTGCCACACCAAAGAAAAACTCGATCCCGCCCACGATGCCAAGGTGATTGGCTGCACCCCGTGCCATCTCGGCGATCCTCTGGCCATCGATAAAGATAAGGCCCACGAGGGGATGGTCATCAACCCCGGAGATCTGAGGGTTGTCGAAAAGACGTGCAGCATCGAGGGGTGCCACCCCGCCGATGCACAGAAAGTGAAGAATTCTCTGATGGCCACCAACCGGGGCATTTTAGGAACCTTGCTTTACTACTGGGGCGAGAGCGACAGTCAGGACACCGAGATGACGGTGAAGGATTTGATCGACAGCGGTGAAACATCGCTGGCGCTCGATTATTACCGCAAGCTCTGTGCCACCTGCCACCTCTGGAAACAGAAGAACGATCTTCCGGATGCACCGGCCTGGTTCAATGAGAAGGGCGGCGGTTGTTCGGCTTGTCACTTCATCATGCCGGCCGGGTCTGAACGGCCCTCGGTGATCGAATCAAGCGACGAATACGAAGAAGATGAGGACAAGGAGCTGATTCACCCACTGGTCACCAGCAAAGTCATTGATGACAATTGTATCCGTTGCCACAACCGATCCGGCCGAATAGGGCTCGCCTATATTGGCGTGTTCGAATCGGAAGGGTACGGTACCCCGTATGAAGCTGGCCAACTCTCCTCGCAACAGATGCCCGGCGCTCGGTTTTACCTCGAACTGGCCGACGATATTCACCACCGGCGGGGCATGGCCTGCATCGACTGCCACACCAGGGACGAGGTCATGGGTGATGGCACCAGCTATGCCCACTACGAGGACCAACTCGAGATCTCCTGTGAAGCGTGTCACAGTGCCAAGCCCGGAACGACGAGAAAAGACAACCAACTGACCAATGTTGAAGAGCTCGACGGAAATTATCATCTATTTGGTAAAAACGACGACAAAAAATATAATTTGCGACAGCCCAAGGCCGGGGTCTGCGATTTCGAGCCGCACAAGCGGGTAACCTGCGAGGCCTGCCACTCCACCTGGGTTCCCCAATGCTATGGCTGTCACGCTAAGCGCGACGAGTCTGCCACTCACCTCGACAAACTGAGTCTGACCCAGACTGCGGGTCGGTGGGAGGAAGGGCGCTCCTACATACGTTACCGAAAACCGATGCTGGCAATCTGGCAGGACGAGGTGGTCATCGTCACACCCGGCTGCCAGGACATTGTCACCCTTTACGATGACAAGGGGAAGCTGGAGGACAGTTTCAACCGTTTTACCATGGCGGCGATCAATCCCCACACCACCCAGGAGAAGGGCCGGGAGTGCAATGACTGTCATGCGTCCACCAAAACGGTGGGGCTTGGCGAAGGCTCGCTATCCATGGTGGACAACAAAATCGAATTCAGCCCCCTGGACATCGGTCTGCAGACCGAGGCAGGTGAGACGGTGGGGCTCGATAGTTTCGTCAGCCTGGACGGCACTCAACTCCAGCATGGTTCGAGGGCCGATCTGAGGGCGTTCAACGGTCAGGAACTGAAGGCGATTCTGCGGGTCGGACTCTGTGCCGATTGTCACGACAGCTACGAAGATCCAATCTGGAAAGACTACAATCAACAGACTGTCTGCACCCGCAAAGATGCTGACAATGGCATGGCCCAGGCCGAATGGCCGGAGCCGGCCGCTGAGAGCGCCGTAAAGGCTGCGGAGGACTGATCATCGCCAGGGTCTGTGGAAATACCCAGGGATTGAAGAAAAATCATCTCAGGGTGCTGGAGCGGGTCGGCAGCCGACGAGTCAGAAGTGACCTGATAATCGCTCCTGAGATGGCCCGTACTCTGTGTGAGTTGTCCCGTGAACTCAATCGGCAGATTGGTGTGCTCATCCACCGGTCGGGTAAAGTCGAGCACGTGATTGTCGGTGACCATAGCGGTCTGATGATCCCGAGGCTGAGCCAGATTCGAGCCGCCGGCGGCAGACTCCGGGGCCTGCGGCTGGTGCATACTCATCCAGGTGGCGAGGATCTTACCGACGACGACTTGATGGACCTGCTGTTTCTGAGACTCGATCTGATGTCGGTTTTGAAGATAACCGATGATGGGCTGCCGGAGCGGCTTTACTCTGCGCATTTGCTGCCGACCGGGGAAAACGGTCAGATGTGGGGGTTTCTCGATCCGGTTCATCCGGCCAGGCAGGACGAGGGATTCGACGAGCTGGTCCGAGCCCTCGAGGAGGAATTCAGTCGGCAGCGGCGGACTGCCCGCCTCGATCAGGAGAAGGACCGGGCAATTTTGATAAGTGTCACCACCGAACCTCGCCAGCAGGCCGAAGCCTCGCTTGAAGAGCTTCGGGAACTGGCCCGTTCGGACGAGATCATGGTGCTGGACGAGGTGCTGCAGCGCCGCAACAAGATAAATCCCCGCTTCATCCTTGGACGCGGAAAACTCACCGAAATTGTCATCGCTGCACTGCGGCTTGATGCCAACCTGCTGATTTTCAACCAGGAGCTCAATCCGTCCCAGATCAGATCGATCACCGACTTCACCGATCTTAGGGTAATTGACCGCACCCAGCTGATTCTCGATATTTTCGCTCATCGGGCGATGAGCAGGGAGGGAAAGCTGCAGGTCGAGATGGCCCAGCTCAAATATATGCTGCCTAGGCTCAGTTCGCGAGACGATGCATTGTCACGGCTGACTGGCGGAATCGGGGCGCGGGGACCGGGTGAGACCAAATTGGAGATCGATCGGCGGCGTATAAACGATCGTCTGGCGAAACTGGCCAAAGAGTTGAAGGCGGTGGGCCGGGAACGCTATCGCCGTCGGGCCAAGAGACGGAAAAAAGACCTGCCCGTTATTTCACTGGTTGGCTACACCAACGCCGGTAAATCTACCCTTTTGAACTCGCTGACCGACAGTTCCATTGTTGCCGAGGATAAGCTTTTCGCGACGCTCGACCCGACCAGCAGACGGCTCAGGTTCCCCCAGGAAATCGAGGTGATCATCACCGATACGGTCGGCTTCATCACCCACCTGCCCAAAGATCTTCTGCAGGCCTTCAAGGCAACCCTGGAAGAATTGGAAGAGGCCGATCTGCTGGTCCATGTGATCGATGTCTCAAACCCCGCGTTTCGCCATCAGGTGGAAGTGGTCGAGGGCCTGCTCAGGGAGCTCGGTCTGGACAGAATTCCCTGCCTGAAGGTCTTCAACAAGACCGATTTAATTGATGCGGATTCACCGCTGTCTGAAGTGATTGATCGCGAGGGCGTGGGCATCAGTGCGCTGGACCGGGAAAGTTTCGGGCCTTTCCTGGACAAGGCTCAGCAATTGATGAGAAAACTGATCGCCGCGGACTAAACGATAATGAACAGTTTCAGTCAGGTCCTGAGATAAAAGCCCAGGTCTTTTTCAAAGGCCTGATCTTTTTTAAACTCGCACCCAATCCGATTCTGTTCGACTGAACGAACGACAGCCGCTTTTTTCAGCGGGGTGTTGTGCTTATCGTCCAGGGCGAAATTGACCAGGATATTCTGCCCGACCCGGACGTTATGAACGCCGGAGACCATGAATCCCATACCTTTTCTGGACAGATCCTTGATAGCCGCCCGCCCTCCACTGTTAGCGGAGATGACTTCATAGAAACCATAAAGATCTGTGGGCTTGCGGTGGAACTGCCGGAATTCGAGTTCAACGTTGAATGTCTGCTTGCAACGGCAGCGCACTCTGATGGTGTTTCTTTTACCGCAGTAGTCACCCACCGGTACCTTCCTGGTGATTCCGCACTCGGGGCAGGTAATAGCGGCCAGACCATCATCAGGAACGAACGTTTTGCTTACATCCGTACCCGGCTTGCCAGAAATCTGTTCGGATCGCATCGCTCCAACCTCCCGATATGAATGTCATTTTAATACCTATAAAATAACTAATTCCACGGGAAAAGTCTACTTTCAGCAACGGTTTTATCGTGCCAGGAACAGATTGGCGGCGGTGGATCGAAATGGCTGGGTCAATCGTAAATGATCACCGGATATCGAGACAGCTGGGATTCGGTTTCTTCATCGAGCTGATCGACTACTTCGTGAATGGCATAATGGTGATTGCAGCAGGTGCAGCGCATCTTTACCGACCCGCAGGATCGGAGAATCTCTAACCTGCTGCCGCATTTTTTACATTTCATCATCAGCTCAACAGTGATTCACGGGTATAAAGTGCCTTGAGTGGGTACCCCTGGTCGGCTAAAATCTCGGCTCCCCCCTCCTGGCGGTCCACCACAGTTACCAGTAGTCCGACAACGAATCCCGCCGACTCCACCCTGTCAATTACCTGAAGCAGGGTACCGCCCGTGGTGACCACATCCTCCACCAGGGCCACCCGCCCCCCCGCAGGCAGATTTTTCAACCCTTCAATATAGTTTCCCGTACCATGCCCCTTGGCTTCCTTGCGCACGATAAATGCGGGAATCGGGGCCTGTTCCAGGTGACTGACGATGGAAACAGCCGAGACCAAGGGATCGGCCCCCAGAGTCATGCCGCCCACCGCATCTATGGGCTCGGGTTCGCTTCTGATCAGTTCGAAAAGCAATTTACCGCACAGGTACGCGCCTTCGGCGTGCAGAGTTGTCTGTTTACCATCGATGTAAAAATCGGACGTTTTACCCGAGGTCAGGGTGAACGTACCCTTGCGGTAGGAATTCTCCAGCAGGATTTCTTTCAAACGCTGTGCTTCATCCATAAAATGACCGTCTATGAGAGCTGTTCAGGTGAAATTTCAAATACAGGCAAAAGTAATCGTTTTTACAAAGTCAGAAAAGAAAAAACTGTAATAGCCGAGAAACTAATGTTAGTCTATACGATCATTAGTTTTTTTCCAGATGTACAAGGCAGCGTGCAGGCTAAGTATCATCGCGAGCCGCCCGCTGCCTCGAAACTACCCTAAATCAAAAAATCAGCGGGAGTCGATAATGTGCGGAATTGTTGGCTATGTGGGACAGAGACGAGTTGTTCCGGTCTTGCTCGAGGGACTGAAGAAGCTTGAATATCGGGGTTACGATTCCGCGGGAATTGTGTATCTCAGGGATGGCGAATTGGAAACCCATCGCTGCGAAGGCAAGTTGTCAAAACTTGAGGCACTCGTTGAAGAGTTCTACGGGGTGCAAGCCTATTGCGGGCTCGGACACACCAGGTGGGCGACCCATGGCGCACCCACCGAGCAGAATGCCCACCCTCACCGGGACTGCAGCGGCAGATTGGTGGTCGTGCACAACGGCATCATAGAAAATTATCACAGCCTCAGAGAGGAACTCAAAGAGTTGGGCCACCAGTTCAATTCTGAAACGGACACTGAGGTGCTGGCCCATTTGATCGAAGAGAATCTGAACGGGGATTTGGCAAAGGCGGTGCAGCAAGCCCTTAGACACGTCGAGGGGTCCTATGCGCTGGGAGTGATGTCCGCCGATTTTCCGGGAACCCTGGTGGCGGCAAGAAATCACAGCCCGCTGGTTCTGGGTACCGACGAGCGCGGCAGCGCCTACCTGGCTTCAGACATTCCCGCACTGCTGCCTTACACCGACCAGGTAATTTTCCTTGAGGATATGGAACTCGCCATCCTTTCCGAGGGCAGCCGCACACTGCTGTCACTGGACACGGGTGAGGAAATTGAGCGGCAGACCACCACCATAGAGTGGAATGCGGCAATGGCTGAAAAAGCCGGCTACAAGCATTTCATGCTCAAGGAAATTTTCGAACAGCCCCAGGCGATCACCAACACGGTGAGCGGCAGGATCAACCTGGAAACCGGCAATATCGTTTTACCCGAAATCAACCTCGGCAGTGAAGAATTCGATCGCATCGAGAGAATCTTTCTGGTGGCCTGCGGTACCTCCTGGCATGCGGCGCTGGTGGCCAAATACTGGCTGGAGAAATACGTCAAGATCCCGGTGGATGTGGATATCGCCTCCGAATTCAGATACCGCCATCTGCTGGTCGACGACCGCGTACTCACCATCTCAATTTCCCAATCAGGGGAAACGGCTGATACCCTCGCGGGCATCCGCAGGGCGGCGGAGCTGGGCTCCAAGGTGCTGACTATCTGCAACGTGGTCGGTTCGACCATGACCCGGGAGGCTGACGGCACCATCTACACCCATGCGGGGCCGGAGATTGGCGTCGCATCTACCAAAGCGTTTATATCCCAGTTGGCGGCTCTGTTTCTGTTTACCCTCTATCTCGCCCAGATCCGAAAGAGCATGGATCCTGCAACTCGCAAACAACTCGGCCAGCATCTGATCGACAGCGCCCAAACCGTTGAAGAAATTTTGCCCCAGGTGCAGGAACAGATACGGGTGTTGATAGATTCGTTCTACGACTGCAGGGATTTTCTCTTCATCGGGCGAGGAGTCAATTTCCCCATTGCCCTGGAAGGGGCCCTCAAGCTCAAGGAGATTTCCTATATCCACGCCGAGGGGTATGCGGCCGGAGAACTCAAACATGGGCCGATCGCCCTGATCGACAAGGATATGCCAATACTCGCAATTACCCCGCAGGATTCGGTCTACCAGAAGACGATTTCCAATGTCGAGGAAATCAAAGCCCGGCAGGGGAGAATCATTCTGCTCGGCAGTGAAGGCGACCATCATTTGAAAACCATCACTGATGATGTCATCTACCTGCCGACCGTTCACGAGGACATGAACCCGATCCTTTATACCATACCGGCCCAGCTGCTCTCTTACGAGATAGCCGCGCGTCGGGGCTGTGATGTCGATCAGCCGCGCAACCTTGCCAAAAGCGTGACGGTGGAATAGGAGGCGGTACCTGAAGATGACCGTGCTCGGTATCGACAATCTGAGAGCTGAGATACTCACACCCCTCAGAAACCAGCGCTGCGGACTGTTGTGCAACCAGGCATCGGTGAACCGAAAGTTTGTTCACAGCCGTATCGTGCTTGCCGAAAATCCCGGCCTCCAACTCACCCGTCTTTTTTCGCCGCAGCATGGTTTTGCAGCCGAAAAGCAGGACAACATGATCGAGTCAGATCACGGAATCGACCCAGAAACCGGGCTCACTGTATACAGTCTCTATGGGGAACATCGGCGGCCGACGGCGGCAATGTTCGAGGGTATAGATGTTCTGTTCATAGATCTCAACGATGTGGGAACCAGGGTTTACACCTTCATCTACACCATGGCCTACTGTCTCGAAGCGGCGGCTGAGTTCGGCAAAAAGGTGATCGTCCTGGATCGACCAAATCCGATTGGCGGTATCGCGGTGGAGGGCAACCTGTTAAGAGGCGAATATACTTCTTTTGTGGGGCTCTATCCCTTGCCCATGAGGCACGGAATGACAATCGGTGAACTGGCCCTGCTCTTTAACGACGGTTTTAGCATCGGCGCCGATCTGGAGGTGGTCAGAATGGATGGCTGGCGCCGATCGATGTATTTTGATCAGACCGGGCTTCCCTGGATATTTCCGTCGCCCAATATGCCAACCCCGGCCACTGCACTGGTGTACCCCGGACAGGTGATCTGGGAGGGAACCAATGTATCCGAGGGCAGGGGAACCACCCTGCCGTTTGAATTGGTTGGGGCACCTTATTGGGAGATCGAAAAGATCCAACCCCTGCTGTCAAAGGATGCACTTGAGGGGTGTCTGCTGCGTCCCGTCCTCGTTGAGCCGACCTCTGGAAAGTGGGCGGGGCAGTCCTGTCGAGGATTTCAGATTCATGTCCTGGATCGACATGTCTATAAGCCGTATCGCTGCAGCCTGGCCCTCTATCAGGCGGTTTTTACCCTCCATGGTGAAGAGTTTGCCTATAAGGAGCCCCCTTATGAATACGAATTCGAGAAACTGCCCATGGATTTGATTCTCGGCGATCGCAGCCTACGTGAGCAGTTGGAGGCGGGAGTTCCAATCAGCGACCTTGAACAGCGCTGGCGGCCGGAGGTGGAGGAATTCATCGACAGGCGAAGACCGTATTTATTGTACGAAGAATAAAGAGATCAACGCGCAGAATATATTAATTATGGATAAGAAACTTACACTCAAGGCACTGACAAAGATGGTCGACGGAGAGCTGAGCGGTGATCCGGCTCTGGAAATCTCCGGATTTGGTCCGCTGGACAGTGCCGGTCCGAACGATATTTCATTTCTGGTTGACGCCACGTATCACGATCAGGCGCTTTCCTCAGGTGCCGCAGCGATTCTGGTGGGCAAGAAAATTGATATCGAGGTCGACAACCTGGTAAGGGTGGATGATGCCTATCTGGCCTCGGCCATTATCCAGAATCATTTTCTTGCGCAACCTTTCAAGGCCGGCGGCATCCATGACAGTGCGGTAATCGGGGAAAACTGTAATTTTGACAAGGAAATTACAATCGGCGCCCAGGTGGCTATCGGGGACAGGGTCACCCTCGGCGGGCAGGTGGAGATCGGTGCCGGATCGGTGATAGGTCCCGACGTTACTATTGGCGAGGGCAGCACCATCAGGCCCAACGTGACCATCGAGCGCGGTTGTGAGCTGGGTAAGCGAGTGGTAATCCACCCTGGGTGTGTTATCGGCAGCGACGGCTACGGCTATGCCACGGATAAACGGGGTGTTCACGTCAAAAGGCCGCAACTCGGCACCGTGAAAATAGGAGAC
>CBFCWR010000037.1:0-13208 GCA_965601575.1 uncultured Desulfofustis sp.
GTGAGATACATGAGGGATGAGGGCAAGTTCCTCAGCGGTGACGAAATCAAGGCGCCGCCGGACATGTTCGTCGGCGCCGCCGCCAACCCATTCGGCGATCCCTTCAAAATCAGGGTGCCCAGGCTCGCCAAAAAAATCGCCTCGGGGGCTGAATTCATCCAGACCCAGTGTATCTATAACCTCGAGAAATTCGAGAAGTGGATGGAGGGAGTCAGAGCCCGCGGCCTGCATGAAGAGGTCTATATCCTGGCCGGAATCACTCCCCTGCGCTCCGTGGGTATGGCCCGCTATCTCCAGAAAAACGTACCCGGCATGGATGTGCCGGATGAACTCATTGAGCGTATGAAGGGCGTGGACAAGAAGAAACAGTCCGATGAGGGAATTAACATTGCCATCGAGTCTATTCAGCGATTGAAAGAGGTCGAGGGCGTTGCCGGATTCCACGTGATGGCCATCGAATGGGAAGAAAAAGTACCTGAGATCGTCGAGCGTTCGGGGCTTTACCCACGGCCACAGATAGTTTAAGCGACCTTAAACGAGGCAAAAGAAATAGGGGACAGACCCGAAAGAGGGTCTGTCCCCTATTTCTTTCTGTTGAGGCTACGTCTAGTTGCTGACTTTCTCCTCCTGGGGAGCACCACAGGATTCACAGATGCCGGAAAACTCGATGTGATGACCCAGCACCTGGTAATCGCTGGAGTTGGCTGCCAGCTGATCGAGCTGGGGCATGGCGCTGAATTCGATATCATCAACTCTGCCGCAGCAGGTGCAGCGAATGTGGTAGTGCAGATCGGTGGTCGCATCGAAACGCTTCTGCGAACCGCCCACTTCCAGTTTCAGAATCATACCATTATCCGCCATCAGTTCCAGATTGCGATAAACGGTGCCGAGGCCAATTCTGGGAAGTCGCTTACGGACCATATCATAGACTTCGTTGGCGGTCGGATGGGTCTTTACTTTTGCCAGTTCTTCGAGAATCACCTGGCGCTGCGGGGTCAACCTGATGTCGTTCTGAGTGTGCATAGGTATCCGTGCTGGTTCTAATTAATCAATGAGAATGTGTATCATTCCTATCTTATAGCAACCAACCATTTTTACAACCCCTGAATGGTAAATTGTGTGAAATTTCTCGGCGTTGCGGAATATGGGGCATAATTAAAGGGACACAATACTTAATTCTGAATTTCGAATTAAGTATTGTGTCCCTTTAATTATATTGTACCCCCTGATTAGGTTTCATGGATTGAGGCACGGATTGAAATAACCGAAGCGCAGGTAAGGGAATCGCTCTCTGATTATACCCAGCCACTTACGGACACCGCACGCAGGCGAATCTGCAGAGGAACCTATCTCACGCAGGTACCATTCAGGGTCGATATTGAGGTTTCGAAGTTGGATGAAATCCGGTCTGGTCCCGTCGATAAGTTGCATAAATGATTCAATCTCTTGTTCCGTGTCGCTGAACCCCGGCAGGATAAAATAGTTGAGCGACACAAAACCGCCGGCCTTCTTCATTACACTGATGGAATCTATGACGTCAGCAAAACCATAGTCCCGCGGCCGGTAATAGTTATGATAGAATTTTTCCCGGGCGGAGTTGAGGCTTACCCTGATGGAATCGAGCCCGGCTTTACGCAAGCGGGCGACGTCTTCGGGCAGGCTTGCATTGGTATTGCAGTTGATCGTGCCTCTGTCGGTGTGGCGGCGCATTTCCCTGATCGAGCTTTCCAGCAGATCGGCCTGGAGCAGTGGTTCACCCTCGCAGCCCTGGCCGAAGCTCACCACCGGTCGCTCGGCCTTTTCGAGATGGGCGGCACCGATCTCTACAATCTCTTTTACAGACGGGGTGAACCGCAGCCGCTCCTGAGTTGAGGGGCAGCACTCTGAAGGCTGCAGAGAGATGCAGCCGAGACACCTGGCATTACAGCCGGGTGAGGTGGGCAGCGGAGCCTCCCAGCGTTCGAGAAAATAATTGCGTGCGGCCGGGCAGCTGTATGTCAGGCAGCAGGTGCCAAGATGCTGAATGAGGCGATTATCCCGGTGCTGTTCTAGTTTTTTGGCGGTGCGGCGATCTATGGTAGGCTGATCGAAACGGGTGAAATCCTGGCGGTAGTCATCGTCGCTCCGGAACCCGGCTGCCCAGAATTTTCCGTCATGCCAGCCCACCGCTGTGTAGGCAAACAGCGGCAGCAGGGTGGCGCCTTCTTGGGTCTGATATGCAGCTGTCAGGGTAGATGTGTGTGCCGGCGCCATGAAGGCGGCGGCACCAGCAATGCTGCGGCCCGGAAAGCGCGGGTCTTCCGTGAGAAGGAGCGGCTCCCCGGTTGAGCGGTCTATGCCCACCGGCAGGCGCTGGGGAAGGGTAAAAACCTCACTGCCCGGGGGCAGTTCGATGAGATCTTCAAGCTCTGGTTTTAGGTAGCGACCATGGACCATACCGGCCATGGCAAGATCTGGAAAATCGTGAATATTCCCCGAATCATCACAATAGACCAGCGAGGGAAGCGAATCGGGGTGGATCACCTCGGGCGGAGTACTTTTGTGATCGAATCTATGGCCCGGTAAATATCGATATCCTCACCAAAGACGTCCTGGATGTCAGGGTTTTCAATGAGATCTTCAATGATGTACTGGGTGAGGTAAAGAGTGACGATATTGGGATCCTGAACCAGGGTGCGAACCGGTGCAAGTTTCATCTGCAGATCGAATTCCTCCATCATGTGCAGGGATCTGAACTGAGTTTCCAAAGCAGTTCGGATCGACTCCACCGAGGTGATTTCGATAATGTTGCGATCAATCAGGCGTTGACAGAGCTTGGTCGCCAGCGGTTCGGCATGATCTCTGGCCAGAATGAACATTCTCCTGCGTTCCTGTTCCCGCTTTCTGTCAATTGCACGAACCGCCTTGTCGGTTGCACGGTTTGGGTTGACATGTATTTTGGCCATTTAGCTCTCCTGAATGAGCGTAGGATCTCTCCTCGGCTCTCTAATCAATTTTTCCTGCCGAGCACAGCGCGTGTGCGGAGCCCCGGAAGAATGCAGCTGGACCTATTTACATGTAAATGTCCGGGCAACGCTGTGCACAGGGATTCAATTTATAACCAAATAGTAAATATCACGACAATAAAGTACAGTCATTTTTTTGATCAACCGCAAAAGATACCACATGACAGGGCAGCAATGATGGAATCATTGATCATCGAGCCGGCTCGACACCGGTCTGCTCACGGGGAGGTCTGACAAAAAAACAGATCATCTTCTGATCAGCAGGAAGTGGTAAGGCGTTGACTTGAAGGGCCAAGTATTTATTCTCTGGCAGATAAAATAGTTCTTGTATTTGAACTTAAATTTTCTATATTTGAGCAGTTAAGAACAGTACGATTCTTATTGTTCCTGTGGACTGAAACAGAGCTGTCATGGGCACAGGTTGTTGCCATCATTTCTTTTTGATAATGGGAGGTTGTAATTATGTTGAGCAGAAAACGGGTTTTCTTGCATGTATTGATGATCTTGAGCCTAATCGTCATCTCAGGCTGTGCGAAGGACAAGGTCAGCGATGAGGCGATGAAACCGTCTACCGATAAAGGTGCAATGGGCAAGGAAGAATCCTTGGAGTCAAAACCGATCGGGATTTCAGAAGGTAGGACCTCGGAGGGTATGTTGCCCGTCTATTACGATTTCGACTCATCTGATGTTCGCAAGGACCAGGTGCCCAGAGTTGAAGCCAATGCAGAATTTCTCAGCGCCAGCAGCGATACCGCTGTTCGCATCGAAGGTAATACCGATCCACGCGGTACCAACGAGTACAACATGGCTCTGGGTGAGCGCCGGGCTCTGAGTGCCAAGAAGTATCTGGTTAACCTGGGAATCAGTGAAAGCCGTCTGAGCACCATTAGTTTCGGTGAAGAAAGGCTGCTCATGCATGGCCATGACGAACTGTCCTGGGCCCAGAATCGTCGGGCTGATTTTGTTATCGTCGAATAAGCGTATTTTCCTGATCCATAACTGGATTTAATGCGGGCCCTATGGGCCCGCTTGTTATTTGCATGGAGTCGTCATGGTTAAAGGTTTATCCACACTGGTAGTTTTTTCGCTTTTTCTCTTTTTCTCGCTGGTCTCTGTCAATTCGACAGTTGCCGCTGAAATGAAAGTGGGCGTTATGAACGTCCAGAAAGTACTGGTCAACTCGGTTTCGGGCAAAGCCGCCAAGGAAAAATTTGACCAGAAGATGGGGGACCTGCAATCCAAGTTCAAGGCCGAAGAACAGGAACTGGTGGATATGCAGGGAGAAATAGAGAAGAAGAGTTCCGCCTGGAGCGAGGAAACAAAACAGCTGAAGGTCAGAGAATTTCAGAAGAAACGGCGGGAACTTCAGGAAAAATCGGAGGATGCCCGGTTTGAACTGAAAACTCTTCAGGATAAAGAACTGGCTCCGATTCTAAAGGCCCTTGAAGGGGTGGTAGACACTTACGGGAAAAATAACGGCTTCACTCTCATTCTCGACTCCAAAGCGGGCGTCATCTATTTTAGCGATGCGGTGGATATCACCGATCAGCTGGTCAAAGAACTCGATGCTGCGATGGCTGCCAATTAATCTGCAGCTAAAATGATCTGGGGACGATGCCGGGCGGCCGCCTGGACATCGTCCTTTTTTTTTAAAGAACCACTTCAGGGGCTCAGACAGGTGAGGTAATGGCATTGATAAGCATGACCGGCTACGGTAGGGCCGAAATCGAGCACCACGGAAGAATCTGGACGATTGAGATCAAAAGTGTCAATAACCGTTTTCTCGATGCCAAAATTAAACTGCCCCGCAATTACGCTGCCCTTGAAGACCCGATCAGAAAGAAAGTAGCCACTTTTCACCCGCGCGGCCGGGTCGATCTGGTGGTTACCGTTTCAGGGGACTTTTCAGATCTGGTAAAAGTCAGCGTCGATAAAAATCTGGCCCGAATCTACAGGGATCGTCTGGCGGAACTGGCCGATGAGTTACACATGGACAGCAGTCCCGACCTGGGCATGTTGATCAACCTGCCGGATGTCCTGACCAGAGAGCAGCAGCTTGAGGATCTCGAAGAAATCTGGCCGCTTCTGGACAAAGCTCTCGACGACGGATTCGGTCAGTGCCTGGAAATGAGGACCCGAGAGGGAGCAGCCTTGGCTGCGGATCTTGGTGAGCGTCTCAAGGTCTTCATCGACCTTCTTGATTCCATAGAAAAGAATATTCCGCGCATCATTGCCGACCGTGAACGCAATCTCAAGGAGAGACTCGAGAAATTGCTCGGCACCATCGATCTGGATCCGATCAGGCTGGCCCAGGAAGTGGCCGTCATTGTCGATAAATCAGATATCACCGAAGAAATGGTCAGGCTGCGCAGCCACATCGCTCAGATGCAGGATCTTCTTCACAGCACGGAACCGGTGGGCCGCAAGCTCGATTTCCTCATCCAGGAGTTTCTGCGCGAGGTGAACACCATCGCTTCGAAAATCAACGATGCCGAGAACGCCCACAAAACGGTGGCCTTGAAGAGCGAGCTTGAAAAAATGCGCGAGCAGGTACAGAATATCGAGTAATCAACAATTTCGAACGTGGATGGTCACTAGAGGATGCAGCTACTCAACATCGGATACGGCAACACCGTCATGGCGGAGCGCGTCGTAGCGGTAATCAACACCGGCTCGGCACCGGCAAGAAAGCTCAAGGAGCTGGCCAAGAACTCCCAGCGTCTCATAGACGTGACCGAGGGCAGGCGGACCAGATCGATTATTGTCACCGATTCAAACCATGTCATCCTTTCCTCCGTGCAGCCCGACACCATCGGGCAGCGGCTGGCGGCACTTCAGGAAGGTTATCATCTCGCGGAACATCGGGATGGGGTTAAAGAGGAGGAGAGCTCACAGAGGTGAACGGTAATCTCTTCATAGTTTCTGCCCCGTCGGGAACAGGAAAGACATCCATTCTCAAACGGGTCATCGACCAGGTGGAACGATTGGAGTTCTCCGTTTCCCATACCACCAGACCATCACGGAAAGGAGAGCAGGAGGGGCGCGACTACCATTTCGTGAACCATCAGACGTTTGAACGGATGATCGAGGAAGAGGCGTTCCTCGAGTGGGCCACGGTCCATGATAACTACTATGGCACTGCACTCGAACCTGTAGAAGAAAAACTACGCCACGGCTTTGATGTGATTCTCGACATCGATGTGCAGGGGGCCGAGATAGTCCGGCAGCAAAGCCGGATCGACTATATTGATATCTTCATCGCTCCCCCCGACGCCACCGAACTTGAAGCACGGCTGCGGCGCCGGGGCACCGAGGATGAGCAATCCATCGCCACCCGGCTGGCCAACAGTGTCGAAGAAATGCTGCAGAGCTCGAAATACCGCTACCTGGTCGTTAACGACCGGCTTGAGGACGCGGTGAGTCTGCTCTGCGCAATCATCTATGCCCAGCGTGCCGAAGGCAGAAGAAACCTTCATGGGATGCCCAACAGGATTTCCCTCTAAGTCATGGGACGTACCACTAATTCGCAGGCAGGCAGGGAGCACAGGATACGCTATGGGGATGACCTGATCTGGGGGATCCATCCGGTGCTTGAACTGTTGAACTCCCATCCCCAGCGAATTGTCGAGCTGTATATCCAGAAGGATAAGCGGAGCAGGGCGATTCAGGAGATCATCGATGCGGCCCGCGCCCACAAAATCAAATGTCAGTTTGTCGAGAAGATAAAGATCGGCGGCAGCCCCGGGCCGATTAACCATCAGGGACTGGTGGCCAGAGGTGCGCCGATACCGCTGCTGCCCTTCGACAATCTGCTCGCCGAATTTCAAGCGGCCATAGAAAAGGGTGAGACTCCCCGGCTCATGGCCTGCGATTCCATCCAGGACCCCCACAATCTCGGCGCCATAATCCGCTCGGCCCATGCTGCAGGGGTAACCCATCTAATCGTAACCCGGGATCGTTCGGCTCCGCTGTCGGGCACCGCTGCCAAGGCTTCAGCAGGAGCAATCACCAAGGTACAGATCAGCCAGGTGACCAATCTGGCCGAGGCGCTGAAGCGTGTTAAAGATGCGGGGGGGTGGATTTTCGGTGCAGTCAAGGATGAGCAGGCCGTCTCAATTTACGCGACCGATTTCAATGTCCCCGCCTGTCTGGTGTTGGGCAACGAGGGCAGCGGTCTGCGACCTCTGGTGAAGCGTCAGTGCGACGTGCTTGTCTCCATACCCATGGTGGGTGAACTCGACAGCCTGAACAGTTCGGTGGCCGCGGCGGTGATCCTTTTTGAAATGGTCCGACAGTCGCTGAACTGAAACTCGACTATTTTTTTTCCTCGAGTTTGGCCTTCAGCAGTGCCCCGAAACTGCCCACCCCATCATCGCGCTTACCTTTCTTCGAGCTTGCCCGATAATCTTGAAACTCACGCCGCTCTTTTTCCTCCTCGTCCTCAACTGACACGTAATCCGAGGGCACCAGGCTGATCCTGCGGCTGGCGGTGTCAATTGCTTCGATCACCACTTCGAGGTTCTGTCCGGCCTCAACCACTTCCTTCGGGTGGTTGATCCTCCTTCCCCCGCCGAGTTTGGAAATATGAACGAGGCCGTCCACACCGGGTGCCAGGGTCACGAAGGCGCCGAACTGAGCCAGCCGGGCAATGGTGCCGACATAGGCCTTACCCTCCGAGAGGTTCTTGACCGCCGCGTCCCAGGGATCCTCCAGCGTCTCCTTGATGGACAGGTTGATTCGGTCGTTCTCCCAATCCAGTCCCTTGATGACGGCCTGAACCTGCTGGCCGATCTGATAATTTTCCTCGAGGTTATCGACCCGACTCCAACCAACTTCGGATATGGGAACCAGACCGTCAATTCCTCCAATATCGACAAACAGGCCGAAGGGCCTGATGGACGAAATGGACCCTTCGATGGTCTGGCCTTCTTCCAGAACTTCCTGCAGTTCCTCTTTTTTCAGTTGTCGTTCTTCCTCCTGCAGCAGTCTGGCCGAAAGGACGATGTTCCTGCCGCCCGCCTCGAATTTGGTGATCAGAAAGCTCATGTGAGTTTCGAGGTAGGTTTCGGCGGCGTTCTCGACTCGCCGCAGGCCCATCTGTGAATAGGGGCAGAATCCCCTGACGTTGCCCGAGAGGGTGATTTCGAACCCGCCTTTTATCTCTGCCTTGACGAACCCTTCCACCGGGACGGAGCTGTGATAAGCTTCTTCGAGGTGGGCGCTGCTCGCTCCTGACCCGAGTTTGGCGGTAAAGAGTTGTCCGCCGGGGCCCGATTTGAGGCAGTAGACCTCGACCTGATCACCAGGGGAAATTGCTAACTCGCCGTGCTCGTCAGTGAATTCCGATGCCTCGATAATCCCCTCGCTCTTGGTTCCCACATCAAGAAAGACAGTTTCTTTATCGATACCAACGACCGTGGCCTTGATTTTTTCGCCGGGAGAAAGTTTTTTTAAGGTCTGTTCTTCACTTTGGCTGAAAAGTGATTCGAAGCTGTCATTTTCGTGTTCCATCATAGATCCTGTTGTTGAATAAGACGGGCGGCAAGACTGTTCTGGTCCTGTCCTTATTGCCTGATTATTTCGGTCCCTTCGGGCGGAACGAAGGTAAAGAGTTTTTCGAGTTCCTGTTGTCCTGCGGTATCAAGCGGGTTGGTCTCAATGTTCGAGAAGTTGATGGTGGTCTTGGTGTCGAAGTGATCGAGTAGTTCAATACGCCTGATGATCGAATTCTCTCCAATCCATAGATGAATGTTTTTGATCTGCGAATTTTTATCCAGCGGTTCAAGCCGCAGACTCTGCATTTCGGGCAGGTCTGCCTCGGATATATCAGTTTCCAGGAAAGGAGGTAAAATGGTAAAATGGTTCTCCAGCGGTTCTGAGGCGGCGAAGAAGGAAAACAGAATATCGGTCTGGGCTTCATCAACCTCGGAGATGATCATCTGGTTGAGTTTTTCAAAATACATCGAGATCGTTCTGCCGTCGCTGATAACCACTTGCGGGTCGGGCGTCAGATAGTTCCAGCGCATCAGCGGCTTATCGGCTGTTCTGGCATAAAGGCCGTTGCCTTTACCGGATTTGGGCCGGCCGGTCATGGGGCCGCTGGTGGTCTGGGAGAAGGAAAAACTCATGCTGTTGACTGCTGAGTAGTTATCCTGTAATTCGGCGGCAAGCTGTTCCGGATCCTGGGCCCAGGTGTCTGCTCTGATAACCAGAAGGTTGACTAGGCAACAGACAACGACCACGATGAAACAACGTAGGTATCTCAATAATTGCATATCGATAACTGGATGGAGTTCTCTCAATTCAAGCTGGTGATCTATACCAGAAACTTCAATGAACGACAAGCGAGCGTAAATCGCATCAGCCCCGACTTTAACTACTGCTCTGCATGGATAAATGGGTAAAAAGCACTCAGCTTCCTGGAATTATGGTCAATAATTACCCGCCTCAATGACCGCAAAGGTGTTATGCCACGGAGCTGACTGCAAAAAAATGGATCGGTTTTAAAATGTTACAGACACATAATAGAGACCGGCTCGGAATGTGCAAGGACAGATCAAAGGAATTAACTCACTGTCTGTTCGCCCTCGGCCAACATTTAAGCATAAACTTAGTTTCATGAATTGGCGCCTCACTCATATATTTTTTATTGTCCTGATCTTTATGCTTTCCTCCTGCGTTCAGGTGGCGAAAAGAGATCCGAAACCACCGGATCTGCCCGCTCAGTTTTCGCAGCCGGGTGAGCAGGGCCAGCTGCCGGACTGGTGGCTGACGTTCAACGATGCGGGATTGACCCAGGCCATCGAAACGGCCCTGAACGGTAATCTCGATTTGCTGGCCGCCCACGACCGCTTGATGCAGGCCGAAGCCGTGGCCCGACGAGCCGGAGCCGCTAAATATCCCGAGCTTGACGGTCGAGGACTGGCAGCGGAAACCTGGACGACCAGAGATGAAACCGACAGCACGACAAACCTGACACTGGGGCTGGCGGCATCCTATGAAGTTGACCTCTGGGGTCGGGTGAGGTCTCGAACGGAAGCGGCGCTGCTCGATGCCGACGCGCGCGAGGCGGATCTGCAGACGGTTGCCATTACCATTACCTCTGAGATTGGCAGTATCTGGTACCAGATCGCCGAGATCATAAAAGAGCAGGAGCTGGTACTTGAGCAGCGTGTGCTCAACGAGAAAATTCTGGAAATTATCACCGCCCAGTTCAGGGCGGGCCAGGTCGGGATTGCCGATGTCATGCAGCAGAAGCAGCTCATCGAAGGGAACAATGGCGAACTGATAGTCCTCAAAGTGCGTCTTTTTAACCTCGAGCAGCGGCTCGCCATCCTTCTTGGGGTAATGCCCGGCAGCACCAGTCTGCCCCGGCCGGTCGATCTGGTCGAACTGCCGCCGCTGCCCGCAACAGGACTGCCGGTCGAGCTGCTTGCCACGAGGCCCGACATTCAGAGCGCCTACCTCTCTTTGCTGGCTTCGGACCAGCGTGTTGCCGAAGCGGTGGCCAACAAGTTTCCCACTTTGAGCCTGTCGGCCGATGTCTCGACCGGAGGAGAACAGGCCAGTGATCTGTTCAACAACTGGATCAGCAGCCTGGCCGCAAACCTGGTTGGCCCTATTTTCGACGGCGGCTTCAGACAGGCCGAGGTCGACAGAACCCAGGCCGTCGCCAGTGAAAGTTTTCACCAATACGGACAGACGGTACTCGAGGCCATCAGCGAGGTGGAAACGGCGCTGATTCTCGAGCAGGAGCAGAAACAACTGATCGAGAACCTGAAAATAAGGCTCGACCTGGCCGAGGCAACGGTGGAACGAGTCGGCGACCGCTATCGTCAGGGGGCCCAGGACTACCAGCGTGTACTCACCGCCCTGCTGTCGTTTCAGGGGCTGCAGACCGAACTGCTGCGTGCCAGGCAGGAACTTATTGATTTTCGCATCGGCCTGTATCGCTCGCTGGGAGGTAGAATAGACCTGCCGGAAATGACGCTTGCTGCCGGTCAAATTAGCTATGGAATTTCCGATCAGGAGAATTAAGGTCAGTGCTATGAATCCGAATTACTCCGAACCAGCCCCTCCCAGACGCAAGGGCGTCGTGCGCACCATTTTGGTTTCCGTGCTGATTCCACTTATCATCCTCGCGGCAGGGGTGTTCGTGACCACCCACTTCATGAAGACCTCACCCAAGGCGGTACCACGACAGAAGCCGGTATTTGAGACCCTGGTGCAGGCTGAAATGATACAGTTCACCACGGAGCAGACCGTCGTCACCGGTATGGGCAATGTGGTCGCGGCCCGTGAAATGGACCTCAAACCAAGGGTCGGCGGGGACATTGTCTACCTCGACGAGGAGGTCGTGCCCGGCGGAGTACTGGCCGAGGGTCAGATTGTACTGAAAATCGATCCGGCCGATTACCAGCTTCGGCTCAACCAGCTGGAGAGCGATGTGGCCAGGGCCGAGGCAGATCTGGTGCTGGAGATGGGCAATCAGCGGGTTGCCCAGAAAGAGTTTGAAATGCTTGGTGAAGAGGCGCTTGAAGAGGAAAAAGCGCTGATGTTGAGATTGCCGCAGCTCAGACAGAAAGAGGCGGCCCTGCAATCAACCCGTTCGAAGCTGGACGAGGCCGCGCTGGAGCTCGAGCGAACGACCTTGAGGGCGCCTTTTGATTCCGTGGTCCGCTCAAAGTCGGTGGAGTTGGGGTCCCGGGTAACCGAAGCAACCTCGGTTGCCCGTTTGATCGGTACCGATTCCTTTTGGGTACAGGTGGGGATACCGGTGGATAAACTGGACTGGATCACCTTTCCGGACGGGCAGAATCCCGAGGGGGGATCCGCGGTGCGCATCTATGCCAGGACCGGAAATGGCCCGGATGATTACCGCAGCGGCAGGGTGGTTCGACTCGCGGCTGATCTTGAAGAGGGAGGGCGAATGGCCAAGGTGATCGTTGCTGTCGATGATCCCCTCAGCCTGCTGCCGGAAAACCAGGGCAGGTCAAAGCTCTTTCTGGGCTCCTATGTGCGGGTCGAAATCGATGGCACCATACTGAACGATGTGTATCCGCTGAAACGCGCCCACCTGCGGGACAACGACTCGATCTGGCTGCTGAGCCCTGAATCGACCCTGGAAATTCGCCCTGTGTCCCCGATTTTTAAGGGACCCTCCGCCGTACTGCTTAAAGATGAAGTGAAGGAGGGAGAAAAGCTCATCGTCTCCACTATTCCGACTCCAGTGGCCGGCATGAAGGTTCGCCTTGAGGGCAGCTCCCCCGGTCCGGGCAGACGTGGCCCGCAAGACAATATGTCGCAGCCCGACCCGTCGCCTTCCATAGAAGCTGCAGCCCGGAAGGGCAAGGGCACCCGCAAGGAGGGCGAAGTCCATGCCCGACAGTAAGGGTGTTATTGCCTGGATGGTCAACAATCGGGTCACCCCGAATCTGTTGATGATCGTCCTGCTCCTGGGCGGGTTTCTGGTTTCCACCACGATCAAGCAGGAGGTATTTCCCGAGTTCGAACTCGATCTCATTACCGTCGGCGTCGCCTACCCGGGTGCCTCACCCGATGAGGTTGAGCAGAGCGTGGTGCTGGCCCTGGAGCAGGCCGTACAGGGGATCGAGGGCATCGATGAAATCACCGCCACCGCCTCGGAAGGAAGCGGGTCTCTGAGGGCAGAGCTGCGGGAAGACGCCTCCGGCCAGCAGGTGCTGGCCGACATTGAACAAGCCGTCGACCGCATCGAAACCTTTCCCGTCGATACCGAAGACCCCAGAGTCACCCTGGTTTCTCGCAAGCGCCAGGTGCTGCGGCTCAATCTCTATGGTGATGTTTCCGAGCGGGAGCTGCGGCGCGTCGCCGAGCAGGTCAGAGATCAGCTGCTGCTGGACAAGGGAATCAGCCAGGTGGAGCTGAGCGGTGTCCGGGATTACGAACTGACTGTTGAGATTCCCATGGAAACCTTGCGGCGGTATAACCTGACGCTCGATCAGGTGGCCCGGGTACTGCGCGAAAAATCGGTCGACGTGGCGGGGGGTAAAATCGAGACCGCAGGCGGGGAAATTCTATTGCGGGTGGTGAACCGCAAAAGCTGGGCGGATGAGTTCAGCAGGATTCCGGTGATCCTCAACAGTGACGGCTCGACCATTTATCTGGAAGATATCGGTGTCGTCAAAGAGGGATTTGAGGACAGCAATCGACTGAACACCTACG
>CBFCWR010000038.1:0-13199 GCA_965601575.1 uncultured Desulfofustis sp.
AATCCAGATAGTTCTGCGGATCGAGATCTATCCGGGTTTGATGCAGGTCGGAGTTCGCCAATGTATTGCTCTGCTGAGGCGGAAAGGCGTTGGCGTAGACACCCACCGGTAATGAGACCTTACATAACCTGAGCTCGGAAATTGCAGTATCAATTGCCGCCGACATGACCTCCGGCTGACTGCAGTTGAACAGGATCGCCGAGGCCTTGAGCTCGACTGCGGAGCGCACCGCCAATTTTACGCTCTGCCCCGAACGAAGGCGTGGTTCGTCTTCATTCGCGTCGTGCCCATCTAAAAGCGTATATGAAATCCACAGCGGACGATCGTCGGAAGCAAGTGATCCTGCCACCGCGTGGGCTTCGCTCACAGAGCTCACTGTTTCTGCAAGCCAGAAATCAATATACGGGCTGAGCGCTTCAATTATAATGTGTAAACATTCCGGAGCCCGCTCGGCAATGAAAAGGTCGGGCCGATACGATCCAAAAAGCGGCGGCAGTGATCCGGCAACCTTACATCCCGACTTTTCAGCAACCTCACGGGCGATTTGCCCGGCGACCTCAGTCAGGTGTGCTCCTCCGGCAACAAACCGCTCTTCACCAAGATGGAAGGGGACGACGGCGTAGTTGCTGGTGGTGAGGATATCAGATCCTGCCTCGGAGAAATTTTGGTGTGCTTTTTTGACAATTGCAGGAGCCTCCATCAGTGCCAAGGCAGACCATTCGGGTTGTCGAAACGGCGCACCAAGCCTGAGGAGTTCCCGCCCCATTCCGCCATCCAGAAGGGTGATATTCAAATCCTGTCCATGCGCTTTCATGCCCTGCCGAAGTTACTAGATTTGATAATTATTTCCACCACACTATGCAGGTCCTTCACATTTTATGGAAGTACAGTGCGTGTGACCGTAATAATGACCTTTGCGTATGAAATGTTTTACAATTAGATCCTGTGGAGCGTTTCTGCTCAAAGCTTAGAAAGGGAATCTATGGAATTTATTCATCAAATAAAGCCTCCTGCAACAAAAGAAGCAAAAGATACCTTGTACTTCCTGATCAATGACCAGGAAATCGTGGTGAAGCATAGCCGGGATCGATATTGGCTACCCTCGGAAGCAGATATGTTATCATGTACTCTTGATTTGAAACAATCCCGCTTTATCGGCTCATTACATGAACAATTCTGCTATGCGCTGGAAATGCCGCCAGAGGCGTCGCTTCCTGGCTCATTGAAATCAATTCCATTGCGGGATGTTTTTGCCCAATTTTCCGCAAGTGAGATCAGAGCAATCTGTCTTGCCAAACAGATTATCACCTGGGACAAACACTATCGTTTCTGCGGCCAATGCGGCGAACCGACGATGGAACTCTCAGATGAGAGAGCCAAGGTTTGTAGAAAATGTGGTTTAACCAATTATCCCAGGCTGTCACCCTCGATTATTGTCTCGGTGGTTAACGGGAAACAGATCTTACTGGCACGTTCGGCGCGGTTCCCGAAAGGCATGTATTCGGTTCTCGCGGGATTTGTCGAGCCGGGTGAAACCCTGGAAGAATGCATCATCAGAGAAATTGATGAAGAAGTAGGTATTAAGGTAAAGAATATCAAATATTTCGGAAGCCAGAACTGGCCATTCCCGCACTCGTTGATGATTGCCTTCACGACCGATTATGCAGGCGGGGAGATTCAGATTGACAATAATGAAATTGTTGATGCCCGGTGGTTCACTGGGGAGGATTTGCCTCGACTTCCCGGCAGCTACTCAATTGCCAGGAAAATGATCGATCACTTCTGCGACAACACCTTATCTGCACGCTAAACTGCGCAATAACCATCACAAGCACCGAAATGGTGCTGCCGGTGCAATCTCTGCCCATAGGAATCGGGCAGAATCCTGCTCAAGCAAAGGATCATCCTGAGTTTCTTTGATGATCCTCCGGATCACCTGGGCAAAAATTCCAGAATAATCCTTCATCGAGTCAGCTTTTCAGCCATTACCATCCCCCAAGGAATCGATAATCTTTCAGGTATGCGTGGGAAGATACTTTTGATTCATGTTTCCGATTGGACTAAAATATAGGTAAGGAGGGTAACATGTCAGACAGCTCTCGATCCCAAGAGGAAACCCTCATCGTGCACGGTCTCCGGTCGTGTCACACAACCAGTATGGATCTGGTCCCACCGATCCACATGACTTCCACGTTTAAATTCAGAGATCAGGCACACGGTGCCGGGGTCTTTACAGGCGCCGAAGCAGGGTATCTCTATTCGAGGATCTCCAACCCCACGGTGCTGCAGCTGCAGGAAAAAATGGCATTGCTTGAGGGAACTGAAGATGCCATCGCCACTTCGTCCGGTATGGCTGCTGCTTCTTCCGTGTTGATGTCGCTGGCCCGTCCTGGAGATAATGTTGTTGCCAGCAATACACTGTACGGTGGAACTTTTGCCCTTTTACACCAGCACTTGGCAGCGTTTAACATCGAGACCAGATTCTTATCTTCCAGGGATGTAAACGATAGAGATAAGATTGCTGCCCTGGTCGATGAAAAGACCCGATTGTTATATATCGAATCACCGGCAAATCCGACACTTGACATTATCGATATCTCCTTGTGGGCATCAATTGCCCGCGCCAGTGCAATTCCGCTGGCAGTAGACAATACCTTTGCCTCTACTTATTTGCAGAAGCCTGTGTCCATGGGAGCGGATATCGTTCTCCATTCGGCGACCAAGTATCTTGGGGGGCATGGTGACGTCATTGGTGGAATAATTGTTGCGTCCGGCGAGATGTGCGCACGTATCAGGGAGGCATATTTCAACCACTTCGGGCCATGCATGAGTCCATTTAATGCGTGGTTGATCCTCAGGGGCCTAAAGACTCTTGCCCTGCGGATGAATCAACACAGTAGATCGGCGATCAATATTGCCCAATGGTTAGAGGGACATGCAAAGATAGAGAGAGTCTATTATCCCGGCCTCGCATCCCACGCCAATCACGACATCGCAGTCAAGCAAATGAAATCATTCAGCGGCATCATTGCTTTTGAACTCGAAAAGGGGATTGAAGCAGGGAAAAAGCTGATAAACAGCGTAAAATTATGCACCATTGCCGTAAGTCTTGGTGACTGCGAGACGCTTATCCAGCATCCAGCGTCAATGACCCACTCGACCTATTCACCGGAAGAACTTAAAAAAGCAGGGATTGGCCAGGGACTGATCCGTCTCTCGGTGGGGCTTGAACATCCACGCGATATAATCGCGGATCTGGATCAGGCATTGAGGGCAATTTAGACACCGGGCAGTTGCCTTCAGCTGTGCACGTGCTGCCCTGCACTTCATAAAAGCCAGCCACTGATTTGAAAAAAGAATTCACCGCATCTTTGTCGACTTAGCTCATCGGTCAATTACTGTTTTAAGAACCGAAGCGTGCCGGAACAGATCTTCTTCCCTGGGGGAATACACGGAGAGATCTAGTTCCTGTCGTGGGTAAAATTGTCAGTTGCCCGTTGAATAAAGCGGTCTCAACCCGACAATAATCCGAGATGCGCTTAGCTTGACTTGCCTGGCGACAAAAAGGCCTGGCCAGTTGCTACCTCACATTGCGCCGTTCAACAGTATGATATCGAGATGGGCAGCACATCCGAGCTGCGCTAATTCTCCGGATTAGGTCCGTAGAGGCCGACGCCCAACTCGCCGGCGATCTGCCTGATCGCGCGCATGGCACGGATGCTGTTTCCTGGACCGTTGAGGCGCGGAGAAAATGCGGCGATGGCAAACTTACCCGGCACCACTGAGACAATGCCGCCGCCAACTCCCGTCTTGGATGGCAGGCCCGCATTGAACATCCACTCACCTGACTCGTCATAAAATCCGGCCGCTGCCATGATGGCCAGCAGTTCAGGGACATGCTCTGCCGGCAGCATGCGCTTACCGGTAATCGGGTTGACCCCGCCGTTTGCCAGCGTCGCGCCCATGACGGCGAGATTCTTGGTATTCACCCCAATCGAGCACTGGCGGGTATAGACGCGAAGAGATTCCTCCGGCTCGGCGTACAGGCGCTCGTAGTTGTACAGCAAGTTGGCTATGGCACGGTTGCTCCAGGAGGTCTCGTACTCGGAGTTATACACCTCCTCCAGAACCGACAGCTTCTCACCGGCAAATCCTTCGATGTTCTCGTTCACCAGGTTCCAGCGCTGCTCCTCTGAATCGGCCTGCACTAAGCTCACCGCGGCAATTGCGCCGGCATTGACCATGGGGTTCACCGATCGCTGATCATACATTTCAAGGGCGATCTTGGAGTTAAACGGCATGCCGGTGGGTTCGACCCCGATCTTCTCACGTATCGCCTCAGGACCTTGCTGGGCCATGATAAGAGCGGCAGTAAATGGTTTGGATACCGATTGGATGGAAAAACGGTAGTCAACATCTCCGGCACTGAAGGTTTTGCCGTCTTTGGTCACGATCACCACGCCGAACAATTCACTGGGAACGGTTGCCAGGATTGGTATATAGTCGGCGTTGGCGCCCTCCGTGACATCTTTGAATGCTTCGTAGGCCTTGTCCACCGCGTTCTGGAGCTCGGCGTCTGAAGGCGTTGACGCAAAGGAGGTTAAAGGCGAAACCGCAAGCATTGCCCAGGCCAGCAGGGTTGCTGCGATAATAGTGTTTTTCGATAGTGCGTTCATGGGGTTATCTCCTTTTCATGGATCTTTTCGGACCCTACTTGGAAAGCCCGAATGTTTTGCTGAAACTCCACTTGGCCGATACCTGGATACGAAAATCATCAGAGGTGAAGCCATCGCGGAAGTTATCCCGTTTGGCCCACTGGAGTTCCGGACCGACAAAAAAGTTGGGCGTGGGATGCCAGAGCAGGTTGGTCAAGGCGTACTGCCCCTTCTTGAACGAGCTGTCGGACTGACCGTTGGTCAGATCATTATCCTGCAGCGAATAACCGATTGTGCTCGTCCATTGCTCGCTCCAGTTCAGATCGAGAAAGGCAACCAGACCGAAAATGGGGATTGGCTCCACGCCGATGGGCAGCCCCCCTTGTTCAATCACGCCGAGGTCGACACTGGCGTCGTTCATATAGTTCTGGATGCCCTCGCCGTAAACCAGCGAGCCGCGCAGCACGTGAGGCCCTATCCTGTAGTTGCTGCTGAGGTTGAATCCCCAGCCGAGTTCGTCGCCGCTGAAATCAAACCCGTCGTTGTTGGGATCGGTCCATTGAATCTGCCGCAGAATTCCCGCCAGCTGGACATGGCCCCAATCCTGGGCATAGCGGAAATGGGCGGCCAGATCCGGCAGTTCGAAATCGCCGCCCACCCCTTCCAGTTCGGGAGCGTCGGCGTACTTGCCGCCATCGCTGCTGGCTCCGGGACGCTCCAGCGAGACGGCGAACTGGGAGTCGCCAACCGACCAGGGGGTCCAGCGGGCCTGGACGTTGCGGTAGAAGACCATGCCGTTGGGACCCCAGTATTCGATGGAATTGGGAAACACATCGATATCCATAAACGTACTCCAGTACTGACCGGCACCGAACTGTCCCAACTCTCCCCAGGCGTGACGCAGACGAAAGGTGGTCTGACCGGCGTCATCTCCCACACCGAACAACTCGAACTCGAATATGGTCTTCAGGTCGCCGTAGCTGGTCGGGGTGGCGGTTTTTACCCCAAAACGGGTCTGGCGGACACTGGAGAAAAAGTTGCCGTCGTCGCCGAATTCATTTTCAAAAGACGGCAGCTTGGTTGGTCGTACGACATCAAACCAGTCGGGGTCGTTCTGGTTGACCTGATACCCCATATCGGTCATGACATGACCGTAAATGTCCATGACCGTCCCCGACCCATCTTTGGCCTCGGGAGCCGAGGCTGGAGGGGGTGTTGTCGCCACCTCCGTGGTGGCGCCCTGTTTCGGCACCTGATCAATCTTTTCCTTGAGCAAGGCATTCTGGGCCTTCAATTCATCGATCTCTGCCTGCTGCTGTTTTATGATGCGCCACATCTCTTCCAGTGATGGGGGCGACTCCTTGGCCAAAGCAAAGCCGGTCGGTAGAAGGACTACCATCAATAGCCCCAAAAGCAGTGAAACCAGGTTCGCGTGGGATCTGTTACTCATGGGTTTCTCCTTGTGAATAGTTCTGCTGGTGAGCCGAACTAATTTATGAAATGATTTTTGCCTAGGGCACTATTCTCCTCTGACAACGATACTTATTGATTTTAAACGCGTGATTAGTATAAGGGACGGCCATTTCCATTAAGCAATCGTTCTCTTGGTTCGACTAATCTTGTGGGAGTGCGTAACCGGAGGCTGGCGACCATCTGATCGGCCGCCCGGGTACATCCTTATTCGCTGCCTCCCAGGCCCTGACATCTTTGCGGGCCTTGTCAAATATACGCTCGTAATTCCCTGTGGTGACCTTTTCCTTTGCCTCAGGGGTCAACCTCTCCCAGATCGGATCCCAAAGATGGTAGACAGAAGTCAAACTGTCCAGCGATTGAGGCGCGACGCTATCGGTGCCGAACAGAAAGCGATCCGGGTATTTGTTGAGAATCTCAGCTGCACTCTCCACCGCTTCGGGGGTCGCAGTGGCATACTTGGCGACTTCATCCCACGAAATATCCATGTAGACATGGCTCATGGAAGGCGTGTCGCATATCTTCTCGATCACGGCGAGCTGCTGCCGCAGTGGCCGCACGACTCGTCCCAGGCCGATGTGTGCCCAGATTATGGTCGTATCCTGGTGCCGTTCGAACAGCTCCTTTAATTGCTTCAGCATGTAAGGTTCCTGCCCGTCTTTTGGGAATGGCGTATTGAGATCGTTGTGCAGAATGACGGGCAGACCGGCCTCACCGGCAAACTCGAAAATTCTATCCAGTGCCGGGTCAGTAAGGTTGGCAATGTTACCTGCGACCTTCGAGGAAACGAACTCCTTGTGGATGGTGAATTCGCCGAGTCCAGAGAATACTCCCGGAAAAATCTGCAGTACCCGCTTGATGTGGTCTACTGCGTACATATCAGCCGGGTTGAAGCCGGTGATCATGGGATCGAGGCGGGCCTGCTGCTCGGGTGAAAGGGCCTTGTATGCCATCGCAATCTGCGCATCTGTGAAAGAATAGTAGTACAGTGGCGCATCGGTCTGCAGGTAGTAATAGGGAGCAAAGTCACCGGTATTCCTGTAGGACCACATCTGTTGCAGGGGCAAACCGAACACCGTAGAACGTCCTATAATGCCCGCCATCATCTCCACGTAATCACTCATATCCGTACCTTCCATAATGTAATTAGTAAGGTGGAAATGGGCGTCGTGGTACAACGGTTGATCTGCGGCCAGGATTGTATCTTCATGACCAAAAATCAAGCAGGAAGTCATCAGGACAGCACCCACAAGAAGGTGCGGACGCAATAATTGTTTCAGAAGATGACAGTGCATACGCTTCTCCAAAATAATTGATTGATCAAAATCTTCACAGCCAAACAAGGTTGAATGATTGAGCAGGATCTCTTCACAGACATCGGGGGTTCTTGATCTGGCGCCTCAGCTTCAGACAGGCGAGAGACTCAAAAAGCAACAATTGCATCGATCGTAAAAACCCAGCCGTTGCCGCCGACGGTGAACGGGACGCTGCTGTACCCCACCGGCGAGTCTTTGAGATACAGTCCCTGGGCACTGAGCCGAAACTCCTTGCGGCCCATGGGGAACCAGTTTAAGCCGATGCTGGCGTCCCAGGGATCGCCGTAGTCGCCATATATTTGTGAAAATCCTGCATATGCCTGAAGCTTTTTGGGCAGGAGCATGGTCGAGCCCTGCACCTGAAATCCGTAATCGGTCAGAGAGTCCGCCGGAATTGTTCCGATTGTCTGAAAATCATTCAGATAGCGTAAATACCCCTCCGCATCAAGCGACCAGCCACGGTATTTGAGTCCGCCATTCACCGCCACCATCTGATAATCCACCTTGCGTACAATGCCGCCGTCGGGAAACGGTTCTTCGCTGAATATTAGCGTGCCGTCTGACAGGCGCAGCTGGGTATTTTCAAACCCCTCGGTATCCGACTGTCCCTGGGCGTCTTCCGTGCTGAACGTGTAATGAATGCCAAACAGCGTCGCCACTTCGTTATGATGTTCGAAGTCGCCGAGTCCTGCTCCCGGGCCGAATTCACCGGTGGTCGGCATCCACCACAGGGCGCCCGAGAAGGTGTTGAGATCCCCGTCGAGCTGGTTCGCATTTACCCCCAGCTGACTCAGATTGTTGCCCAGCATTACCCGATAGTTAAGCCCGGGAACCAGTTGGCCGTTGGCGAATATACCGGTTGTGTAGGAGCCTCGAAAGAACTCGTCCGCAATAGTCCGGTGGTCGTTTTTCAACCAGTTAGGAAAGGTTGAGTTGGTGGAACGTGTAGACGGCAGGGCACCGATTCCTGCATATAAGTTGAATGCATCAGTAAATCGATATCCCAGATTTCCGGCAACAACGACTTGCGCCGGCTCACCCTGGCTCGTATTCGACGTCCAGATGTACCAAAGATATCTGAACTTCTCCTCAAACAGCCAGCCCTTGAAGTTCATCGTAACTTTCTGGAACTGGATGTCGTTGCGCTTATCCAGTTTGAAGGTTCGACCGAAGCTGTCGGTGTATGTGTCTTCGAGAGCCTTCTGGTTCAAGTAGCGGACATAACTGAAAACGCTCCAGTTGAGTTCTCCCTGGTCGGTCCGTGCAAGTACCAAGCCTTTGCCAGGCTCATAGCGACCCCAGTAATCCGGGGGGTGTTCAGCAGTTTCTTCGCTGGCTGGCTTGGCAGTTTCAGGCTTACTCTCGGCAATTACCGGTTGGGGCTTCCCGGTATCGGTTTTCAGTTGTTCTTCAAGCATCTTGATGCGCTTGTCGAACTCCTGCATCTGATTAGCCATATCCTGGCGCATCTTGATGAGCTCTTCAAGATCACGCAGTATCTGCTCCCGTTCTTCCGGGGCGTTCGATTGCGAAAATGAAAATCCAGGAATAGCAACAAATAGGGCGACGGCAATCGCAATGAGAGCCCAGCAAAGTCTTCTCTGCACAGTCATCAACGTATCCCTCGTGTACCGATCGAAAATCCGGGCGCGAGCCTATGATTCGGATTTCCATTTAATAATCGTTAACAACGATAAATCCTGTCTTTGTAGCCGATGTATGTGAGGAGTATGCTCTATTACTAACAGATGGATGGTACCTCTGACAACAAATATTGACGACACCACAATAGTCTATTCAATGCTGGGCAGCGATCAACATCACCAGCGCATTGCATGGTTGACGTTAATCATTTGAAATCGTCCAGTTTCACCCGGTTCGATCACGATTCACACTTACCCTCCCACCTCACTATATGTAAACATCCCAGCTTGCCAGGGGTATATTCCTGTTAGGGCGGGCTGCCCCTGTTCACAACTCTTCTCACTACCGCTGATATTGTTTCGGTCTGTACACAAATCGTTGCTGTTTAAGAGCTCTGGAATCATCTTACCGGGTGGACAGAAGGAGCTCATGACGGCAGTGGTTCAATTACTACTCGACTCTGATGACCACCAGGGTGATGTCATCTTCGAACTGCGCTTTGCCACGAAAATTTGCCAGGGCATCATCTATGAGCAGCACCATGTCGGCGGCCGGCAATGAACTGTTTTCACGCAAGATCTTCTTGAGACGTTCTTTGCCGAACATCTCACCCTGTTCACCGCGCATTTCCCATATGCCATCGGTGCCGATTAAAATTGTCTGCCCCTGCCCCAGCAGCCGTTTCGATTCCTCATATTCGAATGAATAATCGAGGCCCATTGCGAGCCCTCGGCCTTTGAGCTCATCGAACTCATCACGATCGGGATCGTATAGTATAGCAGGATCGTGGCCGGCTCTGACCCAACTGATCTGGCGTGAGAATTCTTTTAGTTCGCAATAGAAAAAGGTCATGAAGTTGCCGGTCTCAGAAGTGTCCAGGCTCAGGTGTTTATTGACATCGTTTATAATGCTGGCCGCCGGACCAGGCATCGAAGAACGCAGCATGACCAATGCTCTGGCTGTGGCCATAAGCAAGGCGGATGAAACGCCATGGCCGGAGACGTCACCCACGACCACCACCAGTTTATCATCACTGATCTTTAAAAAATCGTAGTAATCTCCGCCGGTTTCATCGCAGTAGGTACTTTTTCCTGCGATATCGAATCCTCGCAGTACCGGGTTCTTATCCGGAAGAAGACTCTGCTGAACCTCGTGAGCCAGCCCCAGGGCTCTTCTCATTTTAAGATGTTCATCAAGCGTGGGCATGATGCGGTTGAACGAGCTGATGATATGATCCCGTTCATCGTTAAAATGTACATTCAGCCGAGCGGAGAAATCCCCTTGTTCGAGCTTCTCGAAGCCCCGTACAATCGACAGGATCGTTTTCGTGTTAACTCGGGATATGAGCAGAGTCGAGATGGCTGCCGCGATGACGACCAGAAATACGACAGTAATGGAAACGTTTCTTTGTTCCCGCCAATAGCGACTGAAACTGTCGCCGACCTTTTGGGGCAATGCCATGACCAGGGACTTCGGTGAGATAATTACAAAATAGAGACCCGGAAAAATTTCCGCATACGACCAGAAAGAATCAACTCCCTGGTAAGGCATTTCCAAGTTTCCCACCGTCTCATTTGCAAAGAGCGGGGGCAATTTTAAAAAATCCGGATCTTCTTGAATGCTGATCATTGCGGTTTCTTCTTCTGCCGTTCCGTCCTCAACTTGTCTTTGTGACAATATCCAGAACGGTCCCCCTCTCTCAGATGCACCGACGAGAAATGACTGCATTTTGTCGGACCATTGCGAAGAGATCTGATTTTGTAGAAGGACCTTGGGTATGAGTACGTCAATTGCAGCAACACCAGCAAATGAGCCGTCAGGTTTTGAGATGGGCCCTGAAACAGTGAACGTCAATTGGTTGGTTGTGGCATCGGCGATAGGCTCCCCCCAGCGTACATGACCGTCTTTGATATTTTGGGCTTGGGTATACCAGGGGCGCAACCGCGGATCGTACTCCTGCGGGTATCCTCCATGTCCTGGATAGGAGATATGCACACCACTTTCCAGGCTTGCGTAGATCCAGAAAAGGGTCTGACCGAACTCACCGGCAATACCTTTGAGCACCGGCGATAATCCCGCAAAACGCGCTATATCATCATAGATTAAAGAACGATCTACGGAAGCGGGAATAAAAATATTAGGATGGTTTGTGCTGATGTTTTTGGGCACCAGTTTCCCATCTTCTCTAATCATCATGTGGTCTTTGGAGGGTGCCAGATCTTCAGGCGCTGAGGCAGGATTATCGAAGTCCTCGGCATAATAGACAGGACCGGTGCGCGGCAGGGGGGCTGCCAGTGTTTTCTCGGCCTCCGAGATGAGCAAATGAAGCGCGAGTTCAGCAGATAATTTCGACCTGCCGGTGATCATTGCATAATTCTCGGTCGCAAACACAATTTCTCTTTCCACCGTTTCCGACAGCGCGTGCGTGGTGTGGGCGGCAATAGACTCGCCAAGTGTCTTGGAAGTATTGAAACTAATCAAGGAAACGATTGCTAAAGGAACCAAACTGGCAAGAAGAAGAACAATAAAAAATTTCCATTTCAGTTTCATGCGATCCTCTGATGAACTGCTGGCAATTGAAATTTCTGTAATGTTTCCATAGGATAACTATACAGTCGTTACTCTATTCACCCTCAATGCACAGATGAGCTTTTGTCAAACAGACGTTCTATCGGTTCTTCAATGCAATGCTTACAAGTGAAATTGGATGTGCGTTACGATTTATCCATAAGGAAAAGTTCTAACCACTCTGCCTGGAATCCACAAGAATAGCACTGGTAAATGCAAGGTTCAAACACCGTAACCTAAAGGTAAACGATGAGGAAAATCTGTATTGTCGGAGCTTCCGGAAAGCTCGGTAAATATATGGTGCATCGAGCCGCTGGCGCGGACGGAATAATTTCAGACAGTGCACCTGATTAGTGGTTATCTCTAAATTAGTGGGAACTCCAACAGACGAAGCTCATCAGGTTTAAGCTATTTTTATTCGTCCTTTGATATGCGGCGGACTGCCCCGGCGGTCTAATGGGAATCGATTTGAGTTGCAGCTGGGATTGTCGATATGAGTATAAAGTCGATGAACGCAGTTGGAGATAAACAAGAAAAGACAAAACACTTATGAAATCCTGGCTGATCCGAATTCTTAAATTTCTAATTGTCGCTGAGATAGTCTACCTTCTATTAGTCAATGTCGCACTGAACCTGCCTCTGACTCAGACCATCGTCAACAACATAAAACCTGATAAATATACCGTAACCTGGGACCGGGCCTGGTCCTTCTATCCTTTTCGCGTTCATGCTCGAACCATCTTTGCACACGGACAATCCCGGTCACAACTGTGGCAGGCGGAAGCTCCGGCGGCGAGCGCATCGATTTCCCTGGTATCTCTTTTGTGGCAGAGCGTAAAGCTGGATAATGTTGTGGTTCAGGATGTCGTCTACAAGCAGCGGCCACGTCCCGCCCAGGGCAAAGACTACAGCGAAATAAGCCGCTATTTCCCTCCCATAGATAACCGGCCATGGGAAACTGAGACGGCAGCCCCGGCTCCCCCGAAAAAAGAGAAGAAACCCTGGAAAATCAGCATTGATAAAATTCATGCCCACGGCAGCCACCACATCTGGCTCTTTCAGGTTCAGGGAAAAATGGTGGGAGAATTGCGCACCGATGTAAGTATTGAAACGCGTGGCGGGCCATTTTCATTGAGCAATGGCGACGTCGACGTCGATCTCGAATCGCTGATCATCAATGGAGACAATGAGATAGTACGGGAAGGCCGTATTGAGGGAGGTGTCGAGTTTTTACCTTTTGTTGCCAAGGATAATAAAGGGCTCAAGATTCTCGAGTTTCTGAACCTCGATGTGAGCGTGAGGACCGAAACACAGCGTCTGGCCTTTCTGAATATCTACCTTAACAACTTTCATGGCCTGAAGATCGACGGTACGGGGCTTGTGCAGGGCCGGGTGCATCTGCGGCAAGGGCGTCTGGAAGATGGCAGCAGCGTTGAAGTGGCGGCTCGAAAGCTTTCACTTGATCTGCTGGATCATCGTCTCGAAGGAGAAGGGGAGGTGAGTATCAAGACACTTGATACTTCTGAGATTACTGATGCTCAAATTC
>CBFCWR010000039.1:0-13125 GCA_965601575.1 uncultured Desulfofustis sp.
CTGTAGCGCATGGCTTCGATATGATCGCTGAAGGGGCCATGGGCTGCGATCATCAGAGAATCGAGCTTATCTTCTACCAGCCGTTTTCTATCGCTGAGATACTGTTTAATCTTCATTCTCGTTCTGGTCGAACGGTTCGGCCTTGAGTCGGCCGTCTTTTTCAAGCAGAATTTCCACTTTGGTGCGCGCTTCACTGAGTTTGGCGTTGCAGAATTCGGTCAACTTAATACCCTCATCGAACTTTTTCAGACTGGCCTCCAGGCTCAAGTCGCCGCTTTCCAATTCCTGGGTGATTTGCTCCAGTCTCGCGAGGGCCGATTCGAATGTTTTTTTTGCCATAACCATGGACAGTCAGTGCTGCCTATATTGTCTGGATGGATTGAAAAACCACTATTGCTGCTTACACTGGACGGTGAAATATAGTATACCACTAGAGTGTAGCGCAAGGACTGAATAAGGCTGTCACAGTTAGATGACGACCACTTCGCTGAAACAATTAAATGGATCTTGCAGACGCCATTGCGCAGTTCTGCCGTTGGCTGGAAAACGAAAAAGGTTACTCCCCCCATACCATTTCAGGGTATCGAAGGGATCTCCAGGAGTTCAGCAGTCATTTGGGAGATTCCATAACAGCGGGCGCGTTGTCGTCAACGCAGGTAAGTAGGTTCATCATTGGATTGCACGGACGAAATGGTCCCTCCACCGTGGCCAGAAAACTGTCTTCGCTGCGCTCTTTTTTCAAATTCCTCCAGCGTCGCTCAATTATTGCCACCAGTCCGATGGACAATATCTCCGGTCCCAAAGTCGGCAAATCCATTCCCAACTTTCTCACCGTCGACCAGGTCTTTGCGCTTTTGGAGGCGCCTGCCGAATCGGATCGCTTCACACATCGAGACCAAGCCATTCTTGAACTGCTTTATTCCACCGGGATTCGCGTCGCCGAGCTGGTGGCAGCAGACCTCGATGATCTTGATTTGAAAGGCGAAATGCTTAGGGTGAGGGGCAAAGGAAACAAGGAGCGGTTGGTTCCTGTCGGTCGACCGGCAGTGGAGGCGATTACCGCTTACCAGCGGGGCGAGAGAACGGCGCTACTCGCCGAGCGCCTCGCCAAGGGAAAAACGGTGGATGACCAGGCGCTGTTTTTGAATAATCGCGGCGGTCGGTTGACCACCAGAAGTGTAGAAAGGTTTGTTGACAAATATGGCCAGAGAGCGGGCATCCAGACGCCCGTCACCCCCCATGCCCTGCGGCATTCATTTGCCACCCATCTCCTGGAAATGGGTGCCGACCTGCGCTCGGTACAGGAGTTGCTTGGGCATGCCAGCCTGTCCACCACTCAGAAATACACCCATCTGACCCTGGATCACCTCAGCCGCATCTACGACAGTTCTCACCCGCTGGGCGATACCAAGCGCAAAAGCTGAAAGACTTTTATCAGGAGCAACATTAATGACTATTAAATCAACCACAATATTATCAGTACGACACCGGGGCCAGGTGGTGGTCGCCGGCGACGGTCAGGTGTCTCTGGGTAATACGGTAATCAAACACAACGCCAAGAAGGTACGGCGGCTCTATCATGACCAGGTGATCTGCGGCTTTGCCGGCGCCACCGCCGATGCCTTTACGCTATTCGACAAGTTCGAGGCAAAACTCGAACAGTACAATGGCAATCTGGTGCGCTCAGCGGTGGAACTGACCAAGGAGTGGCGCACGGATCGCATGCTGCGCAGGCTCGAGGCCATGCTCATTGCCGTGGACAAGGATCATAGTCTGCTCATTTCCGGAACCGGAGATGTCATAGAGCCGGATACGGGGGTGCTGGCCATTGGTTCAGGTGGGCCTTTCGCCCAGGCCGCAGCTCTCGCCCTGGTGCAGAAGAGTGAGTTAGAGGCAGATGAAATCTGCCGCACTGCGATGGAGATTGCCGGATCGATCTGTATTTACACTAATCAGGAAATTATACTGGAAACATTATGAAAAAGATTCAGTCATTGACCCCGCGCGAGACTGTAGCTGCGCTGGATAAATTTATTGTTGGCCAGAGCGATGCCAAACGTTCAGTGGCCATTGCTCTCAGAAACCGCTGGCGCAGACGACAGGTCGAGCCTCCGCTGAGGGAAGAAATAGCACCGAAAAACATCATCATGATCGGTCCCACCGGGGTTGGCAAGACCGAGATTGCCAGGCGTTTGGCTATACTTGCGGAATCGCCGTTTCTCAAGGTGGAGGCGTCAAAATTCACCGAAGTTGGTTATGTGGGACGAGATGTCGAATCCATGATCAGAGACCTGGTGGAAATTGCCATAAACATGGTCAAGGAAGAGGAAAAGAAACGGGTCGAAGGTATCGCTGAAGCGCATGCCGAGGACCTGATTCTCGATCTGCTGCTGCCGCCGTCAGCGGGAACATCGAGCCCCATTTACGACACCGGTCCTGGCGGTGACAAGTCCTTCACCCTGGTTACTAAAGAAGACTCGGCGACGCCGGTCTCCCAGGAGCACGAATCGTCCACCAGGGACAAGATACGGAAAATGCTCAGGGAAGGGAAGTTCAATACCAGGGAAGTAGAGGTCGTGCTCGATGAGGCCAAGTCCTCGCCCATGGTCGAGATCATGACGACCTCGGGGCTCGAAGACATGCAGTCCAATATCCAGGATGCCTTCAGCAAGATGTTTCCGCGCAAGAAGAAAGAGCGAAAACTCAAGGTTCCAGAGGCGATGGAGGCGCTCAAGCAGCAGGAAATGGAGCGTCTGGTGGACCGTGACAAGGTGGTAAAGGAGGCGCTTCGTCGCACCGAGGAATCGGGTATCATTTTTCTCGACGAAATAGACAAGATAGCCAGCCGTCAGGGTACCCACGGTCCAGATGTCTCCCGCGAAGGGGTTCAGCGTGACCTGCTGCCCATCGTCGAGGGAGCAACGGTCAACACCAAGCATGGCATGGTGAAAACCGACCACATCCTGTTCATTGCCTCCGGCGCTTTTTATGTGAGTAAACCCTCCGATCTGGTTCCCGAACTTCAGGGGCGTTTTCCGATAAGGGTCGAACTCGATTCCTTGGGTAAAGAAGAATTTATCAGAATTCTTACTGAGCCTGAAAATGCGCTTACCAAACAGTATACGGCGCTGATGGAGACAGAAGGTATTACGCTTTCCTTCGACGACGGCGCCATCGAGGAAATGGCCAGGATTGCTGTTGAAGTGAATGAAAACACCGAGGAGATCGGCGCCCGTCGCTTGCACACCATCATGGAGCGGGTGTTGGATGATCTGTCCTTCGATGCCTCCGAGAAGGGAGAGGAGGCAATCGTGATCACCGCCGACTACGTGAGTGCCCAACTCAAAGATATTGCCGAAGATCAGGATTTGAGCAGGTTTATCCTATGATGCTCCTGGGGTTAGGTGCGCCTCGCCCAGAAAGTTAATAGCCTGCGGGCGATGCCCTCAATGGGGCTGCTGTTTGAAGTTTCGTTTGCGTCGAATCGGCTCGATGGTCTTTTTTTCGAATCTCAGTGGGTTGTAGCCAAAAATCTCGGTAATGCTAGCGCTTAATTGGCTGGAAGGGCGCACCGTAAAATTCTTGTCAATCTCCACGTCTACCTCCCCTTCACCGGCAAAGTGCAGGGTCAGCGAAAAAGGACAGGAACCGTGGTAGTTAAAGAGCAGTTCCTTGAGTTCCTCGAGCCTGATCCTGCTGACCGTATCCGCCTCCAACCTTGCATGTACCGCCTGGGTGTATTTCTGTCTGGCGTCGGGCAGGGGATCAATATCTTCGGCCACAATCTTGATGCCCTGATCCCCTTTCTGCACGGTTCCGCGGACCACTACCGGTTCGGTGCTGTCGAGCAACTTGTAGCAGTCTGCATAAGTTTCGGGAAAGACCAGGACCTCGACGGATTCCAGCACGTCCTCAAGGGTAACAAAAGCCATGGGCTTGCCCTGCTTATTTTTGTGCGGTTTAACAGTGCGGATCAGTCCGCCGATTCTGACTGGCTGTCCGTCGTTGAATAGCTGGAGATTGGTAATGTCTGAGTCGGTAATCGTCCGGAGTTCTTCGAGGGCTTCATCAAGCGGATGGCCGGTGATGTAGAAGCCCACGGTCTCCTTTTCGTACCTGAGTTTTTCGAGATCGTCCCACTCGTCCATATCTGGCAGCATGATTTCGGAAACTTCAGTAGTGGCGGTGACTGGTGCCACATTGAAGATCGACATCTGACCGCTCATCTGGTCGCGCTGGTGAGCCTTGGCCTGATCCATTGCCTGGGGGAGGATGTGGAGCAGTTGCGATCGTCTGCAGCCGAGTGAATCGAAGGAGCCCGACTTGATCAGGCTTTCGATCACTCTATTGTTGACGCTGCTGGAATGGACCCGGTTGCAGAAATCAACCAGAGAGGCAAAGGTACCGTTCTGCTCCCTTTCCTTGATGATATGATTGAGTGCCGCTTCGCCGACATTCTTGACTGCGGCCAGACCGAAACGAATTTTGTCGTCACGAACGCTGAAGTCCTGGACGGATTCATTGATATCAGGCGGCAGTACCTCGATGTTGTGTTCCCGGCACTCATTGATGTAGAGGACCACCTTGTCGGTATTGTTCATATCGCAGGACAGCAGCGCGGTCATGAACTGGGCCGGATAGTGAGCCTTCAGGTAGGCCGTCTGGTAGGCGATCAGGGCGTACGCAGCAGAGTGGGATTTATTGAAACCATACCCTGCGAATTTGGCCATGAGCTCGAAAATGTCCTCGGCCTTCTTCTCGTCGATCTTGTTTTCCCGGGCACCGGCCATGAACTTTTCCTTCTCCTGGTTCATCACCTCAGGTATCTTCTTGCCCATGGCCCTTCTCAGGATATCCGCGTCGCCAAGGCTGTAATTGGCCAGCACGTTGGCTATCTTCATCACCTGTTCCTGATAGACTATAACGCCGTAGGTTTCTTCAAGAATCGGCTTGAGTTGGGGGAGTGAGTAGTTTGCTTCCTGGCGGCCGTGCTTGGTGTTGACGAAATCCTTGACCATGCCGGATTCGAGTGGACCAGGTCGATAAAGGGCCACCAGGGCGATCAGGTCGGTGAACTGTTCCGGCGCCATGTCGACAAGCAATTCCCGCATACCGCTGCTTTCCAGTTGGAAGATACCGAGCGAATTGCCGCTGCAAAGCAGTTTGAACGTCTTCAAGTCGTCCATGTCGATGGTCGAAATGTCGAGGTCGGTGCCGCAATCGATCTTGATGTGATCCAGCGCCTTCTTAATCACCGTCAAGGTCTTCAAACCGAGAAAATCGAACTTGATGAGTCCGGTCATCTCGGTGTGCTTCATGTCGTACTGGGTGATTGTTTCCCCATCTTTGCCCTTGCACACCGGCAGGTACTCGGTGATAGGCCGGGGTGAAACCACGACGCCCGCCGCATGGGTGGAGGTGTGTCGGGCCAGCCCCTCGAGGGTGCGCGAAACCCTGATCATCTCGGCAACACGAGGGTCAAGGTCGGCCGCTTCAGTCAGTCTCGGTTCCTGGGCGATGGCCTTTTCGATGGTCATGCCAAGTTCCTCAGGGATGAGCTTGGCAATCTTATCCACCTCGCCAAAGGGAATGTCCAGCGCCCGTCCCACGTCTCTGATCACCCCCCTGGCTTTCATGGAACCGTAGGTGATGATCTGGGCCACATGCTCACTTCCGCCATATTTGTCCCGCACATAATCGAGTACTTCGCCGCGGCGTTCCTGGCAGAAATCGATATCGAAGTCGGGCATGGATTTGCGCTCGATATTGAGAAAACGCTCAAAAATAAGTCCGTAGGGAATAGGGTCGATATCGGTGATGCCCATCGCGTAGGCCGCAAGGCTGCCGGCACCGGATCCGCGTCCGGGGCCCACAGGAATGTTTTGGTCCTTGGCCCAATTGATGAAGTCGGCCACTATCAGGAAATATCCCGGAAAGCCCATCTCGTTGATGACGTCGATCTCCATGTTGAGGCGGTCCCGGTAGTGTTTCTCGGTCTCAGGAGTCAATGAGGTTTTTTTCCGCATCGCCCCAAAGCGGGCCTGCAGACCTCGACGGCACTCTTTGGTGAACATTGATTCGAGGGTCTCGCCGTTGGGCAGGGGGAAGTTGGGGAAATGGTAATTACCCAGTTCAATATCCAGATTACAACGCTCGGCGACTTCAACTGTATTGGCGACCGCTTCAGGGCAGTAGTCAAAGGTTTTTTTCATCTCATCGGGCGATTTGAAATAAAAATCATCGGAAGAGAATTTAAACCGTTTCGGATCTTTTACGGTTTTGCCGGTCTGAATGCACAGCAGCACGTCATGGGCCTGTGACTCCTCTTTGTTCAAGTAGTGACAGTCATTAGTCGCCAGCAGCTTAATGCCCAGTTCCTGGCTCAGGCGCATGAGGCCCCGATTCACCGTCTGCTGTTCTTCGATGCCGTTTTCCTGTAGTTCGAAATAGTACCTGTCACCAAACAGCTCCTGCATCTCCTTGGCTTTTGCCCGTGCTTCATCGAAGCGGTTGTGGGAAATGAGCCAGGGGACTTCACCGTGAAGGCAGGCGCTGGTGGCGATCAGATCATTGCTGTACTCGGCCAGCACCTGCTTGTCGATACGCGGACGATAGTAGAAACCTTCAAACTGGGCGATCGAAGACAGTTTCATAAGATTCTTGTAGCCCTCATAGTTCATCGCCAGAAGGATGAGATGAAAGGCAGGGCCTGCCTCTCCTGAAACCTTTTCGGTACGGTTGCCGGGGGCGACATAGAATTCGCAGCCAACGATCGGTTTGATCCCCGCTTTTTTAGCTTTGTCATAAAACTCCAGGGCGCCGTACATGGCGCCGTGATCGGTGACGGCCACGGCTGCCATCTCGTATTCTGCACACTTACTTAACAGCTTAGGCAATTGGATGGCCCCATCCAAAAGGCTGTGCTGGGTATGGACGTGGAGGTGAACAAATCCTGCACTCATGGCGTAGTCTCTAATCCTATTGTTTTCTCAAGATTGGCATTGGTGAATGTGGCGCCGCTTACATCGGCGTCGGTTAAATTGGCCAGCAGCAGGTTGGCTCCGCTGAGGTCGGCACCTCTCAGGTCGGCATTGGTCAGATCCGCGCCGGGAAGATTGGCGTGATTGAGACGGGCGTTCTGGAGATTGGCTCCGCTGAGGTTGGCTCTTCTTAGATTGGCGTAGCGCAGATCGGCTCCGCTCAAGTCGGCGCCTTCGAGATTAGCCTTGATCAGCGAAGCTTCTCTCAAATCCATTCCGGTCATATTGCAGCCGGGACAGTTTCCGGCCAGGCGCTTGACGGTCAGATCGCTGTCGCTTTCCGACGAGGGACTGATAGCCACATCCCTGGATGGTGGCGGCTCGCTTGTAGACGGGGAAGATGGTGATTCACTTTGCTGTGAGGCGATTTGCCGGCGCACCGAGCGGGGAGGGCTGGACTTTTCGAGTTTGCCGGCCAGCGACTCCAGGTCCCCCTCTATCTGTCTGGCTGTGTAGTAGGCCGCTCCGTTGGTGGTAAAGAAAGTGAGCCGGTCAGCCTGCTGATTATCATAGACGGTGTAACATTTGATATCACCATAGTACCAGATCCGAAATTTGAGGCAGAGCTGGTCCTCATCGGTCAGATCCCACTTACCGACATCGCGCTGTTTTTCGTTATCTATGGCTGCCAGTTGGCCGTTGCGATCGAAATAGACCGTACCGCTGAAATCATAGGCCGACATGACCAGAGAATTGTCGGCCACAATTTCAAAGATCTGCTCGGCTTTGAGCTGAGTGCTGTCCTGCTTGACCGCCTGTTTTGAGGTGATCGGTGAACAGCTGGAGAGCATAAGCAGCAGAGCGAATACCCAAAACAGAAGCACACTTTTCATATGGTTTTACTCCCGGAGCGCAATGAAAAATTCGGGGGAAGGAACGTCCAAGTTGATGGTTGAAAGTACCACGATCACCACCGATTGTGCATAAAAAAAGAGCGGGTCTATTTAGTTGATATTAGGTCGTCATGAAAAAATAATCATTTAATATCAGTTACATAGTGAAGCCAACAAAATGCATATAAATCGCAATGGCTGCTTTTCGCACCATGCAGATGGATGGGATGCACGGTGAGTTGAGGGTTGTGCGCTACCCTTCGGTGGTCTTGTAAAGCCAGATATAACCTAGAAGGCCCGCTGCCAAGGAGGCGAACAGAATGCCTATTTTGGCGTTGAGTAATGCATCGGGCTGGGATTCGAAGGCAAGCGTACCGATAAATATGGACATGGTGAAACCGATCCCGGCCAGTAGACCAATACCAGCAATCTGGGGCAGGGTAACCCCCTGGGGGAGATCCCCAAGTTTTAATTTTACAATCACCCAGGAAAAGGAAAAAATACCCACGACCTTGCCCAGTAAGAGCCCGGCAATCACGCCGACGGTGATCGGGTGCAGAAGAATCTCACCCAGCCTGCTGAAGTCGATGGGAATGCCTGCATTGGCCAGGGCAAAGAGGGGAACTATGGTGAATGACACCCAGCCGTGCAGGACATGCTCCATACGCTGCAGCGGACTCTCCATCAGGTGCACACCGTTCTCCATGGACTGAAGAAGGGCCTGCTTCTTGGTGTTGCGCAGCACATTGAGCATGCGGGAATCACCCGAATCTTCAATCTGGTCCTGGAATTTCTTTACCAGGTCGATCATCGCTTCGCTGAACATATGTCCGCTGACGGTAGATCGAGCTGGAACGGTAAAGGCGGTAAGCACACCGACGAGAGTTGCGTGGATGCCCGATTTCAACATGGCCAGCCAGAAAATAAAACCGATGACGCCATAGGGGATCGGGCTTCGCACTCCCACAAGGTTGGTGCCTATGAGAAGGACGAAACAGACCCCAGAAAAGATCAGGGCCCCCATATGGATCGTATCGGTATAAAACATGGCGATTACCAGAATTGCCCCGATGTCGTCCACAATGGCCAGGGCCAGCAGCATTGCCACCAGAGACTTTGGAACCCGGGAACCGAGCAGGGCGACGATTCCCACGGCAAAGGCGATATCGGTGGCCATGGGGATGCCCCAGCCGTTAACTGCGGGGCCAGAAGGGTTAAATATGAGATAAAACCCGGCGGGCACGACCATTCCGCCGACAGCGGCGCCAATGGGCAGGATCGCCTGTCTGAGGTTGGACAGTTCACCGATCAGTATTTCTCTTTTCACCTCGAGGCCGATCACAAAAAAGAACAGGGCCATGAGGCCGTCGTTTATCCAGTGCTGGATAGACTGGCTGATATAAAATTTCTCGGTCCCGATGGTAAAATAGGTGTGGAGTACGGCATCGTAGATTGGAAACAGCGGACTGTTGGCGATGATCAGTGCAGCGGCTACGCAGATCATCAGCAGAATGCCCGAGGAGGTTTCCTGGTGGAGAAATTCTTCTATGGGGGAAACTACCTGCTTGAAACGTTTTTCCAGAGAAGAATTGAACGAGGAGTGATCGGCTCCGGTGTGTTGCGTGGTCATATCAATTAGAAGTCTTTAAAAATAATCAGATCGGGTAGATTCGGTATCCAGTCGCTGCTCTTGAACCAGAATTCCTGCATGGCTTTGAGGGCTCCGGAACCGACCAGAAGATTCAAATAGTTGGTCAAGAGGTTGATAAACAACGGATCCTCAGCGGATACACCGATGCCCAGCTGTTCATAGCTCAAGATTTTCTCATAGACCGAAAATCCGCGATCACGGTAGCGAAATTCCGATACTTTGCAAAAAGGATAGTCTGAAATTATGCCGTCGATTTCGTTGTTGAGCAGCTTGATCAGGGCCTGATCAAGACTCTGGGTGAAAACTGGTTCTGCTTTGGGGAGTACTGCCCGTACGGTGAGTTCGGCAGTGGTTTGCTGCAATACTGCTATCTTCAATCCTTCCCGATTTAGATCCAGGGGCTCCGACAGCGAGGCAACGATATCGTCTCTGCCGAAAAAGGCCTGGCCAGAGTTGCCGTAGGGACCGATGAAGGCGATCTGCATGTTGCGCCTCGGGGTGATGCTGAGGCCGGACATGATCATATCAACCCTGCCGGCTTCCAGGTTAGGGATGAGTTCATGGAATGGCAGTTGGACAATGCGGAGGTTGACATTCATCGATTTGGCAAGCTCCCTGGCCAGGGAAATGTCAAAGCCGATCAGATCCCCCTGATCTGACGTCACGCTGAAGGGTGGGAAATCGCCGGGGGTGCCGAGTACCAGTTCACCATTGGTCTTGATTCGGTCGATTACCTGGCCGGCTTGTGCAGAGAGCAGGAGCGAAGAGCCCAGGGTGAAGACAGATACAACGATGAATACGAGCGCCAGCCGCATGGTCGATACCTTGATTAAACCTTGGGATGAAGAGATTCCCAGTATACATCAGATGAGTATTCAGAATTGTAAGAACTCCATCACAAAAGATCCAGATCACGCAAAGTTCTATTAGCCGCCGCAGTCTGTTATTGATTTTCAGGTCTAGAAAGGCTGCTGGAACATCACCCAGAAACTGGTGCCTTCTTCGGAGAAAGCTGTGTCGAAGCGGACCACGGCACCAGCCGTCATCGCTCTCAGGCCAATGCCCGCATCAAATTTGAGATCGGAAAAGAGTTCGCCAAGATCATATTCTGGCGCCACCCGTCCTGCTTCGACAAAGGGAACGAGCTGAAACCAGTCGAGATGGAGCCAGCGCAGCCAGTTGACACCCGCGACAGGATTCCAGTCAAGAGTATAGCGGTACTCTGCAGCACCGTAGATGACTGACCGATCGTTGAAACGGTTATTAGGAAACCCCTTCATCCGATACCAACCGCCGAGTCGCGCACCATCGAGATACGGAGGCTTGTTTTCAACAACGACATCATCGTTTTCATTAACCGTTTCATTCCAGGAAAGTGAGCTGCCGGTCCAGAAGTTCAGGGCCACCACCCGCTGTCTCGCAAATCTGGAATCGCCCAGATTGAAGAACTTGCTGGCTTCAAATTCGAGGAAATCCCACGTGCCGGTATTACCTTCGTTCAAGCTTCTGCTGTAGGCGATATACTGGAGACTGCCGTAGCTCGGGTTGGTGGCAAAGTCGGTGTTGTTGTAGAGGTAACCAATCTCCCACGGGTAGGAATCACCCGAGTAGGTTACTGTTTCAGTTCTGTAGTCCTGATATCTGCCGGACTGGCCAAGCAGCAAGACCGAGATACCTGATTCCAGCGGATTCCAGGTGTCGCCGCCGGTGGCGCCTGATTGCAGGATGCCTTTTTTGAGCTTGTATCGTCCTTTGTAGGAATCTTTCATACTGCCGATGGGCAGCACGTATTCGAGTTTGAGCTCATACCAGTTATCGCTGCCGTCATCCTCGATGTAGTCATCTTTATCAGAATTATTTGAACCGGCAACGGTTGGATCAAAACTGGAAGACAGTCGCGGGACTTCGGTGTAGGCACGGTTTCGGGGAAAATAGCTCACCGCGCCGAAGGCACTAAAATAAAGTCTTTTAGAAAACGGCAGAAGATAATCCCACATACCGCCGACTATTCCTTTAGCCTCATCGACGCTGCCGAACACGGATCCCGCGAAAAGTAACTGATCTTGTAAATATCCTTTGGCGAAACCGCCAACCCCCGCTGTAGTTCCCATGGATTCAGAAGGAAAGGCGTAAGGTAAAACGAGCCTGTTCTTAACCGCGTTTGGATTTTCCTCACGAGTAGTCGAGAATTTTGCCGATGCTGATGGCCGGGCGCCTGCCATGGATGGCAGAATCAGGCAAAGGGCAAGCAGAATTGGGATAATTCTACACAGTGCATTTTTCATGGATTCTAGCTCCAGTAGAGAGTTGCCGAACAGTGAGGATTCAGTTTCGTTCAAAATACAGGTTTATAATCGAAGAAGTGATTGGTCTCAAGCTTTCGATAGGTTTTGGTTTCAGCCCGGGCCACAAAAGAACTGGTGACCGCACCGTTTGAAGTGAAGCGCACGCCTTCAAGAAATTCTCCGTCGGTGACACCGGTGGCGGCCACCGCCACTTCTTTGGAGCGGATCAAATCATGGGTCCTGAATATCTTATCAAAATCTTCGATGCCGTGGGCCCTGGCCATATCTTTGTCGCGAATGTTCTCATAAAAAATTTTACCTTCGAAATAGCCCCCGAGACAATTGATGGCCGCCGCCACCAGGGTCGATTCAGGAGCGTAGCCATAGCCCATGTAGATATCTGTTTTTTCGCCAATTATGGCGGACAGGCAACCGGAAATTTCACCTTCTTCGATCAACTTGATCCGGGCACCGGTCTGGCGGACTTCTTTGATGAGTTGGGTGTGCCGGGCCTGATTGAGAATACAGACAGTCACATTCTCGGTGTATTTACCAAGAGCCCGGGCGGTACGCTTGACATTGACCGCGGGCGGCTGATCGATACTGATCACGTTGCCGACTTCAGGGCCGACGACAATCTTATACATGGATAGATTGGGTACTGTATGCACCACCCCTTTCGGGGCAATCACCGCATAGGAGGTGGCGTTGTTGCCACCGGTGGCCGCCGAGTGGTGGGCCTCGAGCGCAATAGCCATGACATCCATGGTGGGACCGCCCTGACCTATTTTCTGGGGCATATCGATAATATCATCACGGAGTTCGAATCGGTCGTTGATCAGGCTGCCGTCAATTTGCAGCCGATTAAGCGTCTTGGCAATGGCAGCCCTGGCTGTATTGAGAATGTCTATATAATCGCCCATTCCCTGGTCTCTGGCCGCAGTGAGAGCGGCAATCTCCGTCGCCCTGACAATTTCCATTCCGTAGTTTGTGTCCATGGGAATCCTGATCTAGTTGAACGGTTTCGTTTTGCTATCCTGACGCTTCAAAAGGTGATGAATTGCGCTAATGGGTCTCGGCTTCCAGCTTAGTGATTTTTCTCATCAGCTGGTCGCGCTCTTTTTGCAGCATTTTGCCTTCCTGGGAGTCTTTCACCTTCCTTGGATGCAGAAACTCGTCGATGAGTTCGATATCGAGTGGCGCCGACTCAAGCTTTTGTTCTGCTTCTTTCATTTCATCTGGTGTCGGCAGGATTATGCCGTACAATTGATAAGGTGTCTGAACCAGCGAGTGACCGCGGTTGTAGTAGGCAGCGG
>CBFCWR010000040.1:0-12941 GCA_965601575.1 uncultured Desulfofustis sp.
GTGGTTCCTGGTCGTAGTTGAAGTCGATTATGTAGGCTTTCCCGAAGCCTGATTCAATGAATCAGACCGCGTGCCCGTCCGACCGGGCGTGTTGTTCACCTCCCGAAACGTACGCCAGGATGTTTTCGTGCAGCACGTCCCCCTGGAAATGGGCCACGGCGCCGGCCTTCGAGGTCGGGACATCGGTTCCGTCCCCAAGCACCCAGACGTTGTCTCTTCCTTCGGGCTGCAGGGTGTGTTTGTCGACGGGAATATAGCCCATCGGGTCGGCGATGCCGGAGTCGATCATCACCTCGGCCCCGAAGTTGGGCGGAATGGAGACCAGCATATCATATTCGACCTCGCTGCCGTCGAAAGCCTGGATGACTTTTGCCTTGTGATCCACCGAACCGAGGGCGAAGTTGGGAATAATCTTGATATTCTTGTCTTCGCAGGCGTCGGTCAGGACCTTGGTGGCAACCGGCTTGGTGAAGGCGCCGGAAAGCGGAGTGACAAACTCTATCTCGACATCGTCGCGGATGCCCCGCTCGTGGAAATACCAGTCTGCCAGAAACGCGAATTCGAGCGGCGCCACCGGGCATTTGATCGGCATTTCGGCGATATTTACCACTATTTTCCCGCCTTTGAACCTCTTCAGAGCCTTGCCCAATTCCTGGCAGTCATTGAAGCGGTAATAGCCGTGAATATCATGTCCCCAGCCTTCCGCGAGGCCTTCAACTTCGTCGGGCCTGATATCACAACCAGTGGCCATGACCAGGATATCGTAGCCGAATTTCCCCTCGGTTGCGGTGGAAATCTCCTGCTTGTCCCAGTCGACATTGGTGATGTCGCTGATCACGAAGTCGATTCCCGGGTTGATGAACTCCCGCTTGCTTCTTCTGATCTCGCGCGGCTTGTTGATGTCGAACGGAACGAAAAGATAACCGGGCTGGTAGTAATGGATATTGTCCTTGTCGATAACGGTGATCGACCAGTCATCGTCCAAATCCTTCCTCAGCTTGTTCGCCATCATGGTACCACCGGTGCCGCCACCGAGTAAGACTAGCTTTTTCATGTTTTCTGTTGCCTCCTTTACGGTCGGGGTTACAAATACGAGATTGATACAGTCGATGTAACCGTATGGTGAGTACTCGTTATTTATGTGTTGTTATTCTGTTCTCTCTTATCATCCTGGTAGGCGAGGACCACGGTGCCCATTGTCTCCAGCATCATGAACATGAACCCCAGGGCCGACTGAACCTTGGGATCTCTCATCTTTTTCATCAAGGTGAATGGCCCCACAGGTTCGGCTTTGGTGAAATCGAGGCCTGAGATGGCGTTACAGATTTCTTCGACTTGCTTTTCATTGTAATCGAGTCTTTTCATCTGGGACCAGGAAACACCGGCAACTTTCACCAGGCCGCTGCTCTGCTGCAGACTGTCGAGCCAGAGGTTCACCGAATTCATGATGTCTGAGCCTTTCATGACGGCGGTAAACTCCTTGACGAATTCGGTCATGGGCTGGGCCATGTTGAGCAGGTCGCTCAGGGTGTGGATATTGATCAGTATCGTGTGCAGCAGGTCACCCAGTTTCTCGGCCTGGAATTCGCCTTCATGCAGCGATTTCATGAAGCGGATGACGCGCGGGTACATGAGCTGGACAATGGGAACCATTTCGTCCCTGAGCTCGACCCCGGCCTTGAGCATATCCATTGCCTCGCCGAGGCTGTCCAGGTTGGTTACCAGCTTCCTGAGCAGAATGGTGAGCTCATCGACATGGAATTCCCCGCTGAGATCATTGAAGAAATTGATTGTTGACGGATAGACCTGCTTGACCACCGGTACCATGTCATCCTTGAGTTCCATACCGGCCTTGAAGGTGTCGACGATGTCATTGAGCTCATCGAGGCTGGTCAGCACGTTCTGAGCGAGATGGATGGCCTTCTCTTTGGTGTATCTGTCGTCTATATCTTCCAGGACGCTGGAAAGACTTGGCATCGCCTCTCTCAATACCGGTTCGATATCTTTCTTGATGTCCTGCATGACATCGGATTTGAGGGACTGTACTTCGGCGGAAAGCTGGTCCAGTTTCTCCAGAATCAGTGCTTCATTCATCGTTTGTACCTGCCTTGGTTGTTATCATCTTCTCCTGCACCCGGTCAGCATCTTGGTTACGCTGACCCGGGGTGGTGGAATTTGCATGTACTACAAATGTCAGTCCTACTTTGTGCTGTTTTGCTGCCGATTTGTCAAGGATATTCGCACTTGTGGTACAAGAAAAAGCAGTCATTCTCGGTCCTTAATGTGCTAGGCTTGACTTTTGAATGGAGATTCAACCTGCTGATAATTATCCAGGTTTTAATGTTCCAAGGGCCAAACGCCATACCGCATGCTTCGGGGTGGGCAGAATATCCAATGTGGAAGAGGATGGAACGATGTGGTAGACTGACCGGGCGGATATAAGAATCACACAGCAATGGTGCAGCACATGAATAGACGTCGTTTTCTCAAGCAGGTCGCGCTTTACAGTGGTGGCCTCAGTCTCTCCCTTCCCCTTTTTCGTATTCCCGAAAGTCTTGCCCAGGACCTGCCTGTGCCTGATGTGGCCAAAGTCACAGGCAGCGATTATACGGCTCTGGTGAAGAAAACCATCGATCTGCTCGGTTCCATGGGCAGCTTTGTCAAACCCGGAGATAAGGTGGTGGTGAAACCCAACATAGGCTGGGACCGGAGTCCCGAGCAGGGGGCCAACACCCACCCGGAGGTAGTCAGCGCTCTTGTTCAACTGTCCCTCGACGCAGGAGCCGAGCAGGTGCTGGTCTTCGACTATACCTGCAACGAGAAGCGGAGATGCTACAATAACAGCGGAATGACCCAGGCGATTAAATCGATCGGCAGCAAAAAAGCCCGACTCGTGCATGTCGATCATCGCAAGTTTGTGCCAGTCAAGATCGCCAAGGGGCAGTCGTTGAAGGAGTGGGACATCTACAAGGACGCCCTGACCGCCGACTGCTATATCAACGTTCCCGTGGCCAAGCACCATGGCCTCAGCCGACTCAGTCTGGGACTCAAAAACTCAATGGGCGTCATCGGTGGAAGGCGGGGGGCGCTGCATCATGATTTGGGGCAGAATCTGGCCGACCTGGCCACCGTTTTGCGCCCTCAGTTGACAATTGTTGATGCCACCCGGATACTGACCGACAACGGGCCGCAAGGCGGCTCATTGAAGGATGTCGAAGTGCTGGACACCCTGATAGGTTCGGTCGACCCGGTTGCCGCAGATGCCATGGCCACCACCCTTTTCGGGCTCGTCCCCGAAGACATATCCTCCACCGTGGCTGCCCACCGTATGGGGCTGGGGCAGATGGATCTCACCCGGATGAATCTTCTTTCCGGCAGTGTGTAAAAGGTGGAAAAAGCTGCACCAATCACCGCCTACCGCTGGCTGAGAAAAGGGCGCATCGCTTCCCAGGCCCTTTTTTTCCTGCTCTTTATTTTCCTGTTCGTCAAGACCGACTATACCGGCTCCGACACTATAGAATATGCGGTAAATATTCTCTTTCGAATCGATCCGCTGCTGGCCCTGGCTACCATGCTGGCGGTGAAGACGATTATCTCCCTGATGCTGCCGGCTCTGCTGGTGATTGCGCTCAGCCTTTTGGCCGGCCGCTCCTTCTGCGGCTGGGTCTGTCCAATGGGCGGTCTGCTCGATGGCTGGAGCCGTCTTTTCGGCTCCGTCAAACCGCAGAGCGCCACCAGGTTTCCCTCGTTGGCCAAAATTTTGCTCATTTTTGTTCTCGTCTCAGCACTTTTCGGGGTACCGCTGGCCGGCTATATCGACCCCTTCTCCATTCTGGTGAGAGGGCTGTCCCAGGCTGTCTATCCCGGCATCAACGAGGTGTCTGTGTCATTTTTTACCTTCACCTATCAGCATTTGCCGGAAGAGGTGAATCTTGTCACCGAGCCACTCTATTCTTTGCTGCAGCGGACCATCCTGCCTTTCGAGCAGAAGTTCTACCAGTTCGGCCTGGTCAGCCTGTTTGTACTCTGTATCGTGGTGGTGGCCGAGCATGTGCAAAAACGCTTTTTCTGCAGAAACATCTGTCCGCTCGGAGCCCTGCTCGGCTGGTTCAGCCGAATGGGTCTGCTGAAAGTGAGCGGCGGCGATGAGGAGTGCCGCGCCTGCCGGCGTTGTGCCCAGATCTGCCGGATGGGGGCCATCGATGAGCAGCGCCTAATAGATGTGGAAGCCTGTGTGCTCTGCATGGACTGTTTCGAGAAATGCCCGCGGCAGATTATTTCCTTTGGGGCGGAGGCTCCGCTTTCCCGCGGCGTAGGGGAAAGGCTTACGCGAAGGCAGTTCATCGCAGCCACCTCGGCCTCGCTGATCTTGCCTTCCATGCTCGGGGTCCGGACCCTCAATGTCCAGGCCGACCCGCTGCTGATCAGGCCGCCGGGGTCTCTGGCCGAGCCTGAATTTCTCAACCGCTGCGTGCGCTGCGGCCAATGCATGCAGGTGTGCATTACCAACGGCCTGCAGCCGGTGATGCTCAGGGCCGGGTTAGAGGGAATGTTCTCTCCCTATCTAGTCGCCCGGACCGGCTATTGTGAATTTAACTGCACGCTGTGCGGCCAGGTGTGTCCCACGGGGGCTATAGAGGTGCTGGACCTGGCCGCCAAGCATCAATTCAAGATCGGTCACGCCTGGTTCGATAAAAACCGCTGTCTGCCGTTTGCCAGGGGTATTGAATGCATTGTCTGCGAAGAGCATTGTCCGACCCCGGAGAAGGCGATCAAATTCAGAAATGTGGATTTCGTCACCGAGGAGGGCGCCATGCAACAGGTTCGGCAACCCTATGTGGACGATGCACTTTGCATAGGTTGTGGAATCTGTGAAACCAAATGCCCCCTGCCCGATATCAGCGCCATATTCGTCACCAGTGCGGGTGAACAGCGTCATCCCGACAGCCGTCTCCCCGCCGCCCAGGAGCCACTGGGATACGGGGGCTGATCCGCCCTGATCTATCGTCTCCTCTTTCACTCTGAGTGATTTCATCATATAATCTAAGTGGAGCCTGACGTAGTGCCTGACTGTTTGGCAGAGTTTTTTCTCCAGACACTGGATAATCCGAGGATGGGAGGAGCCGGCGATGGAAACCCCTCACCATGCGAAACGCAATTACAAGAATCATGATTCCGATCTGATGGATCTCGACCGGGTGGCGATCTCGGTTAAATCCCATCGCTTGCTGCACCAGCTTCTTTCCGAAAATCCCAAGCTCGAGAAGATAATGCGCTATGCCAAGACCGAGATCGAGGCGCTTATCGGGATCAGAACATGGGTACTGGAGACGCTTGTCGATAACCAGTCGGCACTTGCCTATCACCGTGGCGAACTGACTCAGAATCCCTACGATATTCTGAGCTGGAAAGAAGTGGCCGCTATTCGTCTGCTCGACTACATCGACCATGCCGGAATGACCTACCGGGATCAAAACCTGAGAGGGGTGAAGGCGATCAATAACCCGGTGAAAATGATCTGGCTGGCGGTCAATCATGGTACCGGAGGCGCACGTCCCCCGTTTTTTGAAGATATGATTCATCTGTTTCGCCAGTTCGAGGGGGTGGAGACCCATGAATTGCCGGACCGAAAGGTGGTCGAGAAGTGGATGGCCAGATTCCCCTCGGGACTCGATCCCCGGATTATAAAACTAAGGGAGGAAAACAGAGATCGAATCATCAATCTGATCATCGACAAAATCGAGGCGGGGGAAATAGTTGATCGCACATACAACTTTGCACCGGATCTTTCCCGGGAACAGAAATTTCTCCAGGCACTGGAGTGGTGGTCCGATTACCATTTCCATTTGAGATTCGCCGTAAGATCGGCAGACCTGCTCAACGAGATGCTCGGCAACTCGCTCGACCCCGATACCATGAAACTGCTCCATCGGGCAGAAGAGTCAGGTATTCCGATCTTCGTCAATCCTTATTACCTGTCGCTTCTTCACGTCCGGGTGCCCTACTTTGCCATTGGAGCCGACCTGGCCATCCGCCACTACGTGCTCTACTCCACACAGTTGATCGATGAATTCGGCCACATCGTCGCCTGGGAAAAAGAGGATCAGGTTGAGCCCGGCAAGCCCAACGCCGCCGGCTGGCTGCTGCCTTCCGAATACCATATTCACCGCCGCTACCCCGAGGTTGCGATCCTGATTCCTGACACCACGGGACGGGCCTGCGGGGGACTCTGTGCGTCCTGCCAGAGGATGTACTCGTTTCAGAAGGGGCAGCTCAATTTTAACCTGAAAAAGCTGCGGCCCGATAAAAAATGGCCGGAGCGCCTCAAGGATCTGTTGAGTTATTTCGAGCATGATGCCCAACTTCGGGACATCCTCATCACTGGCGGCGATGCGCTGATGAGCTCCGATGCTGCACTCATGCAGGTGCTCGAGGAGGTCTATCAGATGGCCAGGCGCAAAAGGGAGGCCAACAGGAAACGGGCGGACGGTGAGAAATACGCTGAAATAGTGAGGGTCCGGCTTGGCACCCGACTGCCGATCTACCTGCCCCAGCGGATTACCGAGGATCTGGTGGAGATATTAAAAAAATTTCAGCAGAAGGCGCGCCGGATCGGGGTCACACAGTTCATGATCCAGACCCACGTCGAATCCTCGATGGAGGTGACGCCTCTGGTCAAGGAAGCGCTGCACAAGCTGAACCGGGCAGGATGGCTGGTCATCAACCAGCATGTATTCACGGCAGCCGCTTCACGACGGGGCCACAACGCCAAGCTGCGTCAAACGCTGAGCGAAGTCGGAGTCCTTCCTTATTACACCTTTTCGGTCAAGGGCTATATGGAAAACTGGTTCAATTTCGCCCCCAACGGCCGAGCCGTCCAGGAGCAGATCGAAGAGAAAGTTATTGGTAAACTGAGTGCACAGGCGGTTGAGGCACTCACTGCCGATCTCGACCAGGCCGAGACGGCGGAATCTCACCTCATGGCTCTGAGAGATAAAGAAAATATCGCCTTTCTGGCCACCGACCGAAATGTTCTGAACCTGCCGGGGGTTGGTAAGAGCCTGAGTTTCAGGGTCATAGGCATAACCCGGTATGGCCGGAGGATACTTCAGTTCGATCATGATGCCACCAGGAGACACAGCCCGATCATCGAGAAACTGGGCAAGATCATCGTGATCGAATCTAAATCGGTCAGCGAGTACCTGTCTCAACTTGCCGAAATGGGGGAAGATCCTGCCGATTATGCCGGGTTATACGGCTACTCGATCGGAATTACCGACCCCAGGCTGCCGGTCTTCGACTACCCCGATTACGAATTTTCGGTGACCAAGGAAATGACCAATCTCGAAATTTCCTGATCCGCCGCCACCGTAATCGGATCTTCTTCTCCCCTCTTGCCGTGCTCCACATGGCTATGATACCAGCAGGTAGATTCCAAAGACGGCGATGAAGGTGCCGATCACCGCACGAAAAGAGACATGCTCTTTGTGCAGAAACCGGGCAAACGGGAGCATGAATATGGGTACCAGCGACAAGAAGGTGGCGGCGACACCGGCAGTAGCCGGCGCTGCCAGGCTGTGCACGAGCATCGCCAGCCGGGGGCCGAGATTAACCAGGGCCATGAACAGGAATACATCACCGATGAAAAAACCGATAATGCCGGAGAGGCTTAAATAGAACCAGGAACGCAAAGGGAAATGGGCAGGAATAATGGTGCCGTCGCGAACCATCAGCAGAAGACAGAATAAGGCGAGAGCGATGGCAATTCTGATAATATTTACCGGTATTGAACCCACCCGTCTCGAGGCAGCTTCAAAAAACTGCACGCTGATGCTCCAGCACAATACGGTGGTGAGGGCCAGCAGTTCTCCGGTAAAGGGCACAATAGTATCCTGGGTGAAGGTGAAGATTGCTACTTAGATGGTTAGAGGTGAAATTACAAGTCAATTCAGCGGTCTTTGCGTGTGGCAGAAAATAATCTGACCGACTGATTGAATAATTCTTGTATAGTACGGTTAATTCTAACAAAGGAAAGAGGTTGCAACAGTTTGTAATCTCTTGTAATCCGCCAGTTTGTAGTAATGAGAATTATTATTGACAAAGGGTGTGGGCCTTCGATATAGTGCACTCCATTATTGACTGAGAATTTAACATCTATTAAATCAGGCGATGAAAATGGACTTCAGGTCAAGAACAGTGTATCGGCAACAATAGATTAAGAGAGTGATGCTTCAGAATTGGGAAATGTAATGGCTTCGTATCCGGTAAGAGTATTCAGGTTTTATCGAGACGGGTTCAGGTCGATGACGGTCGGCAAAACCCTTTGGAAAATCATTTTTTTGAAACTTTTCATTATGTTTGCGGTTCTCAAGCTTTTCTTCTTTCCAGACTTTTTAAGTACCAGGTTTTCAACGGATGAACAGCGGGCGGACTACGTGATGGAGCAGATTACCGCACCCGCCCGGAACAGCAATTAAAGGAGGAACTATGGGTGAGATAGACCTGGCACTGGTCAACTGGTCCAGGGCTCAGTTTGCGCTGACGGCGATGTATCATTGGATGTTTGTGCCGTTGACGCTGGGACTGTCGTTCTTGTGCGCCTTTTTCGAGACCATTTATGTCAAGACCGGCAACGAAGAGTGGAAACACCTGACCAGATTCTGGATGACGCTGTTCGGCATCAACTTCGCGATTGGCGTCGCCACCGGCATTATCCTCGAATTCGAGTTCGGTACCAACTGGTCCAACTACTCCTGGATGGTCGGAGATATATTCGGTGCGCCGCTTGCCATCGAAGGTATCGTCGCATTCTTCCTGGAAGCCACCTTCTTTGCCGTGATGTTTTTCGGCTGGGACAGGGTTTCCAAAGGATTTCACCTGTTTTCCACCTGGATGGTGGCCGTGGGCTCCAACCTCTCGGCGCTGTGGATCCTGGTGGCCAATGGCTGGATGCAGTACCCGACCGGTATGGCGTTCAACCCCGATACCGTGCGGTTCGAGATGCAGAACTTCTGGGAGGTGCTGTTTTCGCCCGTGGCCATTGCCAAATTCACCCACACCACCAGCACCAGTTTCCTGGTGGCGGTGATGTTTGTGTTCGCGATTTCTTCCTACTACCTGATCAAGGGCCGGCACCTGGAAATGGCCAAGCGTTCCATCCTGGTGGCCTCCGTCTTTGGGCTGATCTCTTTTTTCTATGCCGGACTTACCGGAGACGAATCCGCGTTCAACAATGCCAAGGTTCAACCCATGAAATTAGCTGCCTACGAAGGCCTTTTCGAGGGCAGTGAAGGAGCCGATCTGGTCGCCTTTGGCATCATGAATCCCAGTAAAACGGCGGGGGATGACCAAGATCCCTTTCTATTCGAGGTCGCCATTCCCAAAGGATTGTCACTGCTGGGCAAACGCGAGTTTAACGCCTTTATTCCAGGGATAAACGACCTGGTATATGGGAACGCCGAGCAGAATATTGTCGGCTATGGTGAAAAGATCGAGCGCGGTAAACAGGCGATCGTCGATCTATCCGCGTACAAAGATGCAAAAAAAGCCGGAGATACCGCCGCCGCAGAGGTTTCGCTTGCCCAGTTCAAGCAGAATCAGGATTATATGGGCTTCGGTTACCTGCAGCAGCCGGAAGATGGCATTCCCCCGGTTCAATTGTCCTATTACTCGTTTCATATCATGGTCTATCTTGCCGTCTTTTTCGGCCTCCTTTGTCTTGCCTATCTGGTTTACGGGATAAAGGATACCATTGAACAGAAGCGCTGGCTCTTGCCGCTGGGTGTCATATCCTTCTTCCTGGCCATGATAGCCAGTCAGGCCGGCTGGATTGTCGCCGAGGTGGGCAGGCAGCCCTGGGCTATCCAGAATATGCTGCCGGTTGGGGCAGCCACCAGCAACCTGGATGCCGGTAACGTGATGACCACTTTCTGGATGTTTGCTGGATTGTTTACCCTGTTGCTGCTGGCGGAGATAAAGATCATGCTCAACCAGATCAAAAAAGGACCGGAGGGCGCATAAATGATTGGAAGCTTGGATATCACAGTTCTGCAGCAGATCTGGTGGGTTCTTGTGTCGGTTGTCGGGGCGCTCTTTTTGTTTTTGACCTTCGTGCAGGGAGGCCAGACGCTGTTGTGGCAGGTCGCGAAAAATGATACCGAAAAATCTCTGGTGATCAACTCCCTGGGTCGTAAATGGGAACTCACCTTTACCACGCTGGTGCTGTTTGGCGGGGCGCTGTTTGCCGCCTTTCCGAAATTTTATGCGACCAGTTTCGGCGGCGCCTACTGGGTGTGGGTTCTGATCCTGTTCACCTTCATCGTTCAGGCGGTGAGTTACGAATTCAGGAAAAAACCGGATAACCTGCTGGGTGCCAAGGTCTACGAGATGTTTTTATTCATCAACGGTTCGGTCGGTATTCTATTGATCGGGGCGGCCGTGGGTACCTTTTTCACCGGTTCCAATTTTATCTTGAACGATTTTAATCGGGTCACCTGGACCCACCCGCTGCGCGGCCTCGAGGCGGCATTTTCACTGTTCAACCTCTCGCTGGGCTTGTTCCTGGTCTTCAATGCCCGGGTGCTGGGGGCGATGTATCTGATCAACAACATCGAATTTGCCATGGCCCCGGAAATGGAGATGCGGCTGCGGCGCTCGTGTCTGATCAGTCTGGTCTGTGCCCTGCCGTTTCTGCTCTATGTCCTGGCCAGTCTGTTGCTGATGCAGGGCTTCTCATTTGACGAGAGCGGAGTGGTCAGTATGGTTTCAGGCAAGTACCTGGCCAATCTGCTGGCCATGCCCAGCGTCCTGGTGCTGCTTCTGGCCGGCCTCGTGCTGGTTGTCTGGGGCGTCATCTTGACAAGTTTCATGGGCGGCTTCAGGGGGATCTGGTTCGGTGGACTGGGCACGGTGCTGGTGGGCCTCGCGGTGTTCTTCACCGCCGGTTTCAACAACACCCCGTTCTATCCGTCCAAGGCTGATCTGCAGTCAAGCCTGTCGATTTTCAATGCCTCATCGAGTCATTACACCTTGACGGCGATGACCTACGTGGCCCTGGTGATCCCTCTGGTACTGGCCTACATCGCCTATGTCTGGTACCTGATGGACGGCAGGAAGATCGGTGCCGAAGACATCAGCGACACTAAAGCCTACTAACGGATGGGAGGATTATCATGGTACCGTTTCTGATCGTTTCATGGGTTGCATTGATAGTGGTGTCCTATAAACTATCGGTGAAAGTGCTGGAGAAAGCTGGAAGATTGTAGAATTCAGACTCTTTTGCAGCCTTACATGACGGGGAGATCCACACGGGTCTTCCCGTTTTCTTTTTTTGTGGTTATACTCTCGGCTCGGTGTGAAGCATGAGACTGCCGCCTTCCAAGGGACTTGTCCTCTGGTGCTCCCTCCGTATTATCCAATAATTCAATTTAGAAATACCCAAATCAGGAGTGAGAAATGGGAAAAAATCTGTTCAATAAAGTCTGGGATCTGCATAAGGTTGCCTCGCTTTCGGAAACCCGCGATCAGCTGTTTATCGGCCTTCACCTCGTCCATGAGGTGACTTCTCCGCAGGCCTTTCAGGCGCTGAGAGAGCGCGGCCTTCCGGTAAAATACCCACAGCGCACCGTGGCCACGGTGGACCACATCGTACCGACCCAGAATCAAATGATCAGACCTTACCGGGACGATCTGGCCGAGCAGATGCTGCAGGCCATTGAACAAAACACCAACGATTTCGGCCTGCGCTTCTTCGGCCTGGATTCGGACTCCCAGGGCATCGTCCATATTATCGGTCCGGAAAATGGTTTTACCCAGCCCGGCATCACCATTGCCTGCGGGGACTCGCACACATCCACCCATGGCGCGTTTGGGGCGCTGGCCTTTGGAATCGGTACCTCCCAGGTGCGCGATGTGCTTGCCACCCAGACCCTGGCTTTTGAACGGCTGCAGGTGCGGAAAATCGACGTGGTGGGATCGCTGCCGGAAGGTCTGTTCGCCAAGGACATCATTCTCAAGATCATTGCCGAACTCGGCGTCATGGGCGGTATCGGCTACGCTTACGAATTCGCCGGACCAGTGATCCACGGTCTTTCCATGGAAGAGCGGATGACGATCTGCAACATGAGCATCGAGGGGGGCGCCCGGGCCGGCTATGTGAATCCGGATCAGATCACCTTCGACTATCTCGAAGGCAGGCCGTTCAGCCCCAAAGGCGAAAAATTTGCCGAAGCCGTTGCCCACTGGAGCTCAAGGGCCTCCGATGCCGATGCCGACTATGACGATGTCTTCGAGCTCGATGCCACCGCCATGAGCCCGATGGTCACCTGGGGCATCACCCCCGGCCAGGGCATAGGGGTTGACCAGGCCATGCCCAGATTGAGCGAGGTCGATGAAACGGATGTGGAAATCACCCAGAAGGCCTATGAACACATGGGCTTTGACGAGGGACAGAAGATAGAGGGGCAGAAGATTGATGTGGCGTTCATCGGTTCCTGCACCAACGGCAGGATCTCCGATTTCAGAGCGGCAGCCGAGGTGGTCAAGGGCAGAAAAGTCGCCTCCCATGTCAAAGCACTGGCCGTGCCTGGTTCCAGAAAAGTAAAACAGCAGGCCGAGGAAGAGGGGCTTGACAGGATCTTCACCGAGGCCGGATTCGAGTGGCGTGAGGCGGGGTGTTCCATGTGTCTGGCCATGAATCCCGATAAATTGAGCGGGCGTCAATTGAGCGCCAGTTCCTCGAACCGAAACTTTATCGGTCGCCAGGGATCGTCCAGCGGCAGGACCATGCTGATGAGCCCGGCCATGGTGGCGGCAGCTGCCGTTGAGGGCGTGGTTACCGATGTCAGAAATCTAATCTAGTTGAGCCTTTTGCAAAACTAAGATTTTCGTTCAAAATCAAGGCATGCGAGAAATTTTACCACAGGCATATTATTGATATTCCG
>CBFCWR010000041.1:0-12939 GCA_965601575.1 uncultured Desulfofustis sp.
CCTCGATAATCTGCCAGGATCGCGGTCACGATGTTGGGGACCGAGGTGTCCTCCAGGGTATGTTCGATATAGTAAGGAGATACATGGGTACTGGCCGGAGACTGTGCATCACCCAGATCGGGAAGCTCGAAAGAGATGGAGAAAAGAAGCCCCCCGAAAACGATAATGGCGATCAGTCCGAGCCTTCTCAATCGCTTGTCCTCCTGGTAGTCCTGAATACCGCTGCAACGAAAAAGACGGTGCTGACCCCGGCACCGACCGAAGCTTCGGTAAAGGAGACATCAACCGCACCCATGATCGACCAGAGCAGACACATCATGAAACTGTAGGCCCCGAACATGATCGCCGCCCCCAGCAGGTCCCTGATCGAAATGGCGGCGATCCCGCAGATTACCACCATGAGCAGAATTATCAGGTCCAGCTGCCAGATCATTCTTTTTCCCCCTTTCCGGGTGCAGACCACGGACTCAATCCCGCCCTGACTCCGGCATCGAGAATGGCATGCGTGGCGGTGGGGCTGGTGATGAATACAAACACCACAATCAGAAGTATCTTCAAAGAGGTGAAGATGGCCGCCAGAGTGAACTCCTGGACCGTGTAAAGGGCCATGCCGGTCATGGTCATCAGCAGGCCCATGGTATCGAGCTTTCCGGCGGGATGCAGCCTTGAATAGAAGTCAGGAAAACGCAGAATGCCTATCGAACCGCCGGTGAAGAAAAACAGTCCGGAGGCGATCAAGATGGCTGCCAGCAATGACATTGTTTCCTCTCCTTCACAGAAGGATATTCCCACTGTGGGTGCTAATGGTGCTCGTCATACAACCCCTTGCGCTTCTGGAAGTATCTCGATGCCGCCAGTACCGCGATAAAGTTCAGGCAGGCGTAAGCCAGAGCAATGTCGACAAACATTTCGACCCGCTGGTAGATGAGGCCGATGAGCACCAGAAGCGCTGTTGTTTTACTGCCTATCGCGTTGACCCCGATCATTCGGTCAAGCACGGTGGGCCCGAACACCGCCCGATAGAGCGACAGGACCATGATCAGACTGAGATAGATGGCACCATATAAGAAAAAGGACTCCATCACTCTCCCATCAGTTCGGCCACCTTCTCCTCCATTTCCCCCGGCAGCGCAAGACCTGAATATTCATCGATGACATGGACGGTGAATTCTCCGGTAATCGAGACAAACACGGTTATGGTGCCCGGGGTCAGGGTGATCGAGTTGGCAAAAATAAAGAGCGACATGGGTCTCTTCAAGGTGGACTTGAAGCGGATGATTTTCGGATCTATGACTTCGATCAGGCGCGGGTTGAAAGCCAGCGCCATGACATGGAGGTTGGCAAGAAACACCTGGTAGAGCAGCCAGGGCACATAGCAGACAAATCGGAACCACTGGCGGGGCAGATTCTCGATCCCTCGTCTCGAGATGAGAATCGTCGAGGACAACCGGGCCACGATGGCGCAGGCAACCACTCCCAGGGTGAGATGAAAGAGGTCGAGTCGCCCGGAGAGAACGATCCAGGTGACGAAACAGATCAGAAAAGTGAGGATAAACGAGATTATCTTTTTAATGCTGGTGGAGAAAGCAGGAGTCTGCTTATTCTTGACCGGGGAAATCTCATCTGGTGAGAGGTTGTCAACGTTCACTGACTGGGGCCCCCAATTCTGTAATCTCTTCAACTACGGAGAGCGGTCAACGAAAGCACCCGCACAGGCGGCTCTTGATCCAGACGTTCAGATAGTTCTGGCACCCCTGAAAAAGAGTCTTTTCGGAAAATCTTGGAAGTGAAAAATATATCCGCGAACGCATGTGCGTGCCCGCGGTAAACTTCCCACATGCATGAGGATCTTGAACGAAAATCTCAATTTTTGCAAGGCACCGGCAATTAATACTATAATGGTAGTATAATTTGGGCAGTAAAAGCTAGAATTATATGGTCCCCCAGCCATCTTATCTGGCACGTTCTACTGCTATCTGCCGTCAGGCGGCGGATTGGTGCCTTGAGGTCAGCGATTGGCAAGGCATACTCCAGCGAAGCGTGAACCGGAACACCGGTGTTGAGCGGCAACAGCTTCTGAGTTCGCCACATCGAGAGGAGGTGAATCATGTCTGTCATAACCATTGCCAGGCAATTTGGGGCCGGCGGCAAGACCTTGGGCACCATGGTTGCCGAAAAACTGGGCTACACCCTTATAGATGAGCAGATCGTCGAGATGGTCGCCCTGGAAGCCGATGTCTCTCCTGAACTGGTCGATTCAATTGCCGAGGAGGCCGGGCGTGAAGGGATTGTACAAAGACTTTTACGTAAGCTGGGCCCGTTCAGCAAGGGCTATGTGGAGACAGCCATGGAGGAGAGACCCGGCTACGTCAACGGAGATCTCTACATCTCCCTGCTGCACAAAGTTATCCCTGTTCTCGCGGAGCAGGACGACGTGGTCATCATTGGTCGAGGGGGGCAATACATACTTTCGGAATGGCCGGACACGTTCCATTTTCTGATGATCGCCAATATCGAAAATCGCATCAGATTCATGATGGACCACTACAATATTGACCGCAAGAAAGCCCAGGCCGTGATCGATAAGCAAAACAAACGAAGGATCAATCTCTATCGATCCTTCGGCCGGACCGACTATGATCAGCCCGAACTTTACCACATGGTGCTGAATATGAATCGTGTACGGCTCGATGACGCGGTACGGGCGGTCTGTCAGCTGGTAAAAGCTTAGCCCGGATATTTTCCCTCGATATAATCGGTGAGGTGGCGGATTTCCACGTCCCAGACCGTGGTCTTGGCTTTGACCACATCGCCGATGGATACCAGGCCGACCAGATCCCCCTTGTCGATCACCGGCAGATGACGAATCCTTCCCTCCGTCATGATGGTCATCAGTTTGTCGATATCTTCATCGGGGGTCACGACGATGATGTCCCGGGTCATTATCTCGCTGACAGTGATCGTGGTCAGGTATTCAGGATGGTGATGGATGGCCTTGAGAATGTCTATCGGCGCCACCAGGCCAATGATCTCGTTGTGCTTGTTGACCACGATTACACAGCCGATCTTGTTGACGATGAACATCGACACGACGTCGACAAGCAGGATGGTCTCCTCGACGGTTATTACCCGGGTCCCTTTTTCAGCGAGTATATCTTTGGTCTTCATGGACAATCTCCTTGTGGGGGATGCTGATGATGGTTCTTATTCTTCTATTCTTCCTTTTATTGGCGCAATCCGTATCAATTCCAGTGACCAATGGTTCAACTGCAAGACAAATGATGAGGGCACACCACGATGCGTCGCCAGGCAACACCGCTGTGATCCATCATTGTCTGAGATTACATGCCCATGGTGAAGATTTCGTATTCCGTCGGTCCTTCGAACATCCTGGCATACTTGTCTTCGTGATCTTTTCGCGTATCGCTGTCCCTGTAGGTATCCCAGTCTTCTTTGGACTGCCACATGGAGATAATCAGGACCGACTGGGGATCATCGTAGTTGACCAGCGTCTCGGTGGATATATAGCCCTTGTTGCCCATCGCATTTGTGCGGGCCTTCATGAGCATGTCAGCAGCGTCTTTGACTGCTTCCTTTCTGAATTTTCTTCTGATCAGGATTTTTACCGACATTTTGCCCCCTAGTAAGTGTTGGTTTTATTGTAACTGAACCCCCTAGACTGCCGTGCACATGTAGAATTTTTGTTCAAAATCAAGACGCGTGTGAAAATTTTACCGCAGGCATATAGAGGATATTGCGTGGATAAAATTTTCATCCGCAACACGGAGATTGAGCAAAAAGACAAATTTGCATGGCAACCTACAAATTTTAACTGTTACCTGCTATAGATAGTCATGTCACAAAATCACTTCACACCAGCAAGCGTTTTAAAGATAACCGCACACCTCTCTCTCTTAATTCTACTCTTCGTGGCCCAAGGGTGCAACCAATCGACCAGAGAACCGCTGCCGATTCTGACCACGATTGAAGTCCCCTATACCTTTGTCGATCAGGACAACAGGCCCGTGGAGCAGAAGATGTTCGCGGAGAAAATTTACGTGGCCGATTTTTTCTTTACCAGCTGTCCGACCATCTGCCCGATCATGAAAACGCAAATGCTCAGGGTATATGAGAAGTATAAGGACGATGAGCGGGTCGTGCTGCTCTCCCATTCAATTGATCCCGAGCACGACACCGTCGAGGTTCTCCACGACTACGGCGCCAGGCTCGGCATCGAAGCAGACCGCTGGCATCTGGTTACCGGCACCAAGGAGGAGATCTACAAAACCGCCAGGCTCTATGGCCTGGCAGCCATGGAGGATAAAAGCGCACCGGGGGGATTCATCCACTCCGGTTCCTTCACTCTGGTCGATCGTCAGGGGCGAATTCGCGGCTACTATCGAGGCACCGAAGAAGAGGCGGTGGATCGACTCATCGAAGATATCGCCAGGCTTCTCAATGAAGACTGAGCGGTATTCGAGCCGCTGCTGCACCATGGTACTGCTGGTAGCCACTGCCATACTGTTGTCGGGCTGCAGCGAAAAAGGGGCTGATGCGGTGGTCTATGATAAAAATTGCGCCTCCTGTCACGGGAGTGACGGACAGGGGCTCAGGACCCTTTATCCACCATTGCGGGAATCGGATTATCTGGACCAGAGAATAAGTGAGCTGCCTTGTCTCATCTCCCGCGGCATCCGGGGAACCATTGTCACCGGAAACAAAACGAAAAACATTCGGATGCCCGCTTTTGCCAATTTCACCCTCGAGGAAATGAGCTCACTGATCAACTACCTCCAGCAGCGCTGGGGCAAAGACAGGGAAACGGTGTCTGAGCAGACGGTGGCGCAATGGCTGCGTTCCTGCCCTTGAGCGCAGCCCGCGCCTCTGGCGTGCGGTGTGTGCTGGGCACCGTGATCTTAATTCTGTCACTCTGCGGCTGTTCAGATCCGCTGGCCACCGAAAACGAGGAGCTGCGCACCAAGATTACCGAAGTGCACGATGAGGCGATGGCTAAAATCGGCTACATGTTCGAACTCGAAACCAGACTGAAAAACCTGCCGCCAGACCGGAAGCTGCCAGCTGAGCGCCTCGAGCGCAGCGTGCGTGCCCTGCAGCAGGCCAACCGGGACATGTTCAGCTGGATGAACCAGTACCAGACCTTGTTCGTCGCCGATGACTTCAGCCTGGACAACGAATACCGCCGACGGCAGCTGGAGATGATCGAGGCGGTCAGCAAATTGACCGATTCGGCGATCAGTGATGCCGAACAAATTCTTGAAGCCGATTGAAATAGTTGCATTGATTATTATGATTAACTGTTAGACTACAACATCTGTTTACTGGAGTATTTATGTCAAGTAATTTCGGAACTTTATTTAGAGTTTCCACGTTTGGAGAGTCGCACTGCAAGAGCGTCGGAGTGGTGATTGACGGTTGTCCTTCCGGACTAGCTCTGGTGGAATCGGATATCCAGCCCCAGCTTGACCGCAGGCGTCCCGGTCAATCCAAGATAACCACCGACAGGAAAGAGAAGGATCAGGTCCGGATCCTGTCCGGCACCGAACATGGCATAACCCTGGGGAGCCCCATCGCCCTCAAGGTCGACAACCTGGATCAGCGTCCCGGCGACTATGGCGATATGGAAACCATTCCGCGTCCCTCCCATGCCGATTACACTTACATGGCCAAGTATGGCATCAAAGCGTCTTCCGGCGGGGGTCGCTCCAGTGCAAGGGAAACCATCGGCACCGTCTCCTCGGGCGCGGTGGCAGAGAAGCTCCTGAAAATCAAGTACGGTGTGGAAATAGTCGCCTGGGTCAGCTCGGTCGGCCCCCTGGAGGCTGCCCCTGTCGATCACCAGACGATCACCAGGGAGGTCGTCGACCAGACCGATCTGCGCTGTCCCGACCCCGCAGTTGTTGAACAGATGCGAGCCCTGATAATGGAGCTCAAAGAGGGCGGTGATTCGACCGGGGGCACTGTTTCCTGCGTGCTCCGCAACGTGCCGGGCGGTCTCGGAGAACCGGTCTATGAAAAACTGGAGGCCAAACTTGCCCAGGCAATGCTCGCCATCCCGGCCACCAAAGGGTTCGAGATAGGTTCCGGGTTTAGTGGTACCCGACTCAGAGGTTCCGAGCACAACGACCCCTTCGTTTTGAAAGAGGACGGACTCGGTACGGTCTCCAACAACTCCGGGGGTATCCAGGGCGGCATCTCCAACGGCGAGTCAATCTATTTCCGGGTTGCCTTCAAACCTCCGGCCACCATCTCGCAGCCCCAGCAGACTGCCGATTACCAGGGAAGCTCCGTGACCCTCGAAGCCAAAGGCAGGCATGACCCGTGTGTGGTGCCCAGGGCGGTGCCCATCGTCGAATCGATGGCGGCCCTGGTGGTCATCGATATGGCCATGCGACAGGAGGCCAGGCTGGCGCTGCGTCCATCTTTGCCGGGTCAGGAACGCCCTTGAGATAAAGATGGTAAATTCTACCCCTGTCTGCTAAGGTAGGGCCCTTTTGATATTTTTCGCCCTTCCGGCGAGGCGGAGGAGGCGGCGCACACTGATTCCATCCTATGCCATCAACACAGACAGCTCTGAGTAAATACCTGGACCGCCTGGCCCCACCGGTCGGTCTGCTGCTGCTGATTCTCTCCATCGCCATCGGTGCGGGAACCGGCTTCGCTGCGGTGCTGTTTATCAAGCTGATCTATGGAATCCAGCATCTGGGCTACGAAGTGTTGCCCAACCTTTTGCCGTGGTTGGGCAATTTCGTCTACTTCATCGTCCCGGTCATCGGCGGTCTCTTGGTCGGGCCGCTCATTCTTTTTGCCCAGGAAGCCAAGGGACATGGTGTCCCAGAGGTCATGCAGGCGCTGATCATCAGGGGCGGCCGCATCAGGGCACGGGTGGCGGCAGCCAAGATTGTCGCCTCGGCGCTCTGTATAGGTACCGGCGGATCGGCGGGTCGCGAGGGCCCGATCGTCCAGGTGGGCTCGGCCCTCGGTTCAAGTATCGGTCAGGTGCTGCGCCTCTCCGATGACCGCATCAGAAATCTGGTGGGCTGCGGCGCCGCTGCCGGCATCGCTGCCACCTTCAACGCCCCGATCGCCGGTGTGGTGTTCTCCATCGAAGTACTGATGGGCAACCTGCAGGTCCGTTCCTTTGGCAACGTGGTCATCGCCGCGGTTTCATCGTCCATCGTCAGCCGTTTCTTCCTCGGCGCCCAGCCAGCCTTTTCCATTCCTATCCACTCGCTGGTCTCGCCCGTATCGCTGCTCTTCTACCTGGTTCTGGGGCTGCTCTCGGCCCTGGTGGGCATCATGTTCATTCGCATGCTCAACCGGGCGGAGCTGGTTTTCGATAACTGGGATTTCCCCCAGCTCTACAAGCCGGCAATCGGCGCCGCACTGCTCGGCATCACGGGGGTGCTGTTCATGTACCTGCCCGGGATGTCAGGGGTCTTCATGCCCTACATGTACGGATCAGGTTTTCCTTTCATTGAACAGGTACTTCTCGAGAACGTCCCCTTCTGGATTCTTCTGCTGCTGGTGTTTCTAAAACCGCTGGCCACCTCATTTACCCTCGGTTCAGGCAACTCCGGCGGCGTCTTCGCCCCATCCCTGTTCATCGGTGCCATGCTCGGCGGCTGTTTCGGCATCATTCTGCAGAGGTTTTTCCCGGAAATCGCCGGCGGTCCCGGCGCCTACGCCCTGGTCGGCATGGCTGCGCTGTTTGGCGCCACCGCCCGGGCGCCTCTTACTGCAATGCTGATCGTGTTTGAGATGAGCAACGACTACCTGATGATCCTGCCGCTCATGGTGGCCGGCATCGCTGCCACCTACTTCGCCCAGTGGCTCCACCCCGAATCGATTTACACCCTCAAACTGGCCAAGCGCGGCATCCGCTTCTTCGAGGGCCGCGACATGGATATCATGCAGGGGGTCACGGTCGAGGAAGTGATGCGTACCCGGCTTACCACCATTCACAAGGACAAGTCGGTGTCCGAACTGATGGCGCTGTTCCAGGAAACCAACCTGCTCGGTTTCCCGGTGGTTGCCGAGGGCAACCGGCTGTGGGGCATCATCACCCTGCAGGACGTCCACCGGGCGCAGTCCCGTGAAGGTTTCAACCCGCGGGAGATGAAAGTTGCCGATCTGGCTATCGAGGGGCCGATCTCGGTCTTTCCCGACGAACCCATTTTCGTCGCCATCCAGAAGATGTCGCCCCGTGATCTTGCCCGCCTGCCGGTGGTGTCGCGGGACGGATCCTTGCGTCTGATCGGCTCGATCAGCCGCAGCGACATCCTGCGGGCCTATGACGTTGGTATCGTCCGCAAGCAGCGCGGACAACTCGAGGAGCAGCAGATCACCCTGCGCACGTCCAGCGAGACCGGTTTCGTTGAAATCGGCGTGACCGAGGATAACAGCTTCTGCGGCGACCAGGTGAAGGATCTGCCGCTGCCGGAACATGTCACCCTGGTGTCCATCAAGCGGGGCACAAAAACGATCATTCCAAGAGGGCATCACTACGTTGAACCGGGGGACGTACTCACCCTGTTCGGCCAGCTGGATGAGATCGATCAGTTCAAGGACTCGTGTAAATAGCAGTTCCCCTCACCGATTTTTCTCAGACTTCAAGAAATTCGATTATACTCTCGGCTGCGGTTCGTCCGTCGGCTATGGCGGTCACCACCAGGTCAGCGCCCCTGACCGCATCGCCGCCGGCAAATATGTGCGGCACCGAACTCTGGAATGGATACGGGCCTTTATCCGTGGTCTTGATCCTGGCAGAGTCGTCGATTTCGACGCCCAGATCCCTGAGCCAGCCCTCCGGGTCAGGCCTGAACCCGAAAGCCATGACCACCGCGTCGGCCTCTAGTGTCTTCTCACTGCCAGGGATGACCTCGGGCCTTGACCTCCCCGATGAATCGGGTTCACCCATCCTGGTCTCAACCATTTTCACGCCGCTGACCCGATTGGTGCCGTCGACCTCGATGGCCACCGGCTGCAGATTCCAGAGAAATTGAACCCCTTCGGTTCTGGCGTTGGCCACCTCGTTGGCCGAGCCCGGCATATTGCGCTCATCCCGCCGGTAGGCGCAGGTAACCGCGGCGGCCCCCTGACGAATCGCGGTTCTGACGCAATCCATGGCCGTATCTCCGCCTCCCAGGACCACAACCCGGCGATCGGCAAGAGAAACATAGTCGTACTGTTCGTAGGGGTAGTTCTTTTCGCGGCAAATGTTGGCAATCAGGTAGGGCAGAGAATCGTAGACCCCTTCCGCATCCTCGTTGTCAAAGCCACCGCGAATTGCCTCGTAGGCGCCGGTGCCGATAAAGACGGCATCATACTCCGCAACAATCTCCTGAAAATCGATGTCCCTGCCGACCTCGACATTGAGCCGGAAATCGATTCCCATATCGGAGAATATTTCCCGACGTCTGGCCATCACCTCTTTTTCGAGCTTGAAATTGGGTATGCCAAAGGACAGCAGCCCGCCGATTTCGGGGTACTTGTCATAGACAACCGCTCCGACGCCATTGCGCACCAGTACGTCGGCGCACCCGAGCCCGGCGGGGCCAGCCCCGATAACACCCACCTTTTTGCCGGTGGGCACGACTTTGGACAGGTCCGGCCGCCAGCCCATCTCGAAGGCGGTATCGACGATATATTTCTCCACCGCCCCGATGGTGACCGCGCCATATTCATCGTAGAGGGTGCAGGCTCCCTCGCAGAGCCGGTCCTGGGGACAGACACGACCGCACACTTCAGGGAGGCTGTTGGTCAGATGACAGAGCTCCGCCGCCTCGAGAATTCTGCCCTCGCCAGCCAACTTGAGCCAGTCCGGGATATAGTTGTGCACCGGGCACTTCCATTCGCAATACGGATTGCCGCAGCCCAGGCAGCGGTCGGCCTGCATGCGCGACTGGTTCTCATTGAAGAGCCGATAAATCTCGACAAAAGTGCTCTTGCGAGTCTTCAGCGAACGCTTCTGGGGCTCGACCCGATCAACTTCCAGAAACTGAAAAACATTTTGGTCCATCTTCGTTTCCTTGTGGTGAAACTTGCTGCGCTACTGGGTGGTCAACAGGAGTTCGTTGGCCCGACGGCCCCGCTTGCCAAGCAGGTCCTCGACCTTGAGTCCCTTCGGTTTGACCAGTTTGAATCGTTCAACGAAGCTCGGGAAATCATCCAGCATCAGTTCCGCACGTTCACTTCCGGTCTCGTTGAGATGGGCATCGACAATGCCGCGCAGGTGCTCTCTGAGCAGATTGAGATCCTTCATCGGTAACACATCGACCAGGTCGGTGTTGACCCGTTCCTCAAAATGGTTGAACTCGTCGAATACGTAGGCAAAACCGCCGGTCATGCCGGCCCCGAAATTGATCCCCGTTTCGCCGAGAATGGTAACCACGCCGCCGGTCATGTACTCGCAGCCGTTGTCACCAATGCCTTCCACTACCGCCCTGGCACCGGAGTTGCGCACGGCGAATCGTTCCCCGGCCCGGCCGGCGGCATAAAGTCTGCCTCCGGTGGCGCCATACAGGCAGGTGTTGCCGATAATTACCGCTTCGTGGGTCTTGTAGGACACCCCCAGAGGCGGACGGATGACCAGCATCCCACCGGCCATCCCCTTGCCCACGTAGTCGTTGGCGTCGCCGGTGAGCACCAGCTTGAGGCCGCCGGCATTAAAGACGCCGAAGCTTTGACCGGCAGTACCCTGCATCTCGACGGTGAGTGGTGCATCGTCCATGCCGCGGTCGCCGTGGGTGCGGGCAATCAGGCCAGACAGCCTGGCGCCGATGGAGCGATCGGTGTTGCGCACCACCACGTAGCCCTGTCCCCCGCGCTTTTTGGTGACCGAGTCCCCGTAGCGCTCCACCAGTTCGAGATTGAGCCTGCCGGGATCGTGCGGCTCGTTGCGGATCTTATTAAAAAGAGCCGATCCTTCTGGTACCTTCGGCTGCACGAGCAGCTCGTCAAGCAGCAGTTTGCGCTGTTTGTCGTTTTCTCCTTCGACGATCTCGAGCAGATCGACCCGGCCAATCAAATCGGTGAGCCGTGCGACCCCGAGTCGAGCCAGCCACTGTCTGGTTTCGGCCGTCACGAAACGGAAATAGTTCATCGCCATTTCCGGCAGTCCCTTGAAATAATCCCGGCGCAGGGTCTCGTCCTGGGTCGCCACCCCGGTGGCGCAGTTGTTGAGATGGCAGATGCGCAGATATTTACAGCCCAGCGAGATCAACGGCGCCGTGCCGAAGCCAAAGCTTTCGGCCCCGAGAATGGCCGCTTTTATGATGTCGAGGCCGCTCTTCATGCCCCCGTCCACCTGGAGCCGCACCTTGTGGCGCAAGCCGTTCTCAACCAGGGCGTGGTGGGTTTCAACCAGGCCGAGTTCCCATGGGCTGCCCGCATATTTGACTGAGGAAAGCGGACTCGCGCCGGTACCGCCGTCATAGCCCGAGATGGTGATCATGTCGGCATAGCCTTTGGCCACGCCGGTGGCGATGGTCCCCACGCCGGGCTCGGAGACCAGTTTGACGGAAATCTGGGCCTCGGGGTTGACCTGTTTGAGGTCGAAAATGAGCTGGGCCAGATCCTCGATCGAATAGATATCGTGATGCGGCGGCGGCGAAATCAAGGTCACTCCCGGCATGGAATGGCGCAGTTTGGCGATCATCGCCGTGACTTTGTGACCGGGTAGCTGGCCCCCTTCGCCCGGTTTCGCACCCTGGGCGATCTTTATCTGGATCACCTCGGCGTTCATCAGGTACTGAGGGGTCACCCCGAACCGCCCCGAGGCCACCTGTTTGATCTTCGAGACACGCTCGGTATTGAAACGCGAGGCGTCTTCGCCGCCCTCACCGCTGTTTGAAAAGCCCCCCAGCCTATTCATGGCGATGGCCAGGGCCTCGTGGGCTTCACTGCTCAGGGCACCGATGGACATGGCGGCGGAATCAAAACGCGGATAGAAGTGTTCTTCGGGCTCGACCTGATCGAGGTCAATGGGCTTATCGGGGAATTTCAGGGCGAGCATATCACGCAGACTCGAAATTTCCCGATCGTTGACCAGGTCGGCGTAGCGCTGATAGTCGCGCTGCTCGCCGGTCCTCACCGCCTTCTGCAGGGTGGTGACCACATCGGGGTTGTAGGCATGGTATTCTCCGCCATGCATGTATTTGAGCAAACCAGCTCCCTTGAGCACCAGGTGCGGCTTCCAGGCCAGGCGGGAGCGGCGGGCGCTGTCTGCCTGGATATCCTCGAAACCGGCGCCCTCGATCCTGCTGGTAACCCCTCTAAAGCAGAGCTCCACCACCGGCGAGGAAAAACCCACCGCCTCAAAGAGCTGGGCGCAGCGGTAGGAGGCGATGGTCGAAATACCCATTTTCGACATGATCTTCAGCAACCCTTTGTTGATGCCCGTACGGTAGTTGATCAGCACCGTGCGCAGCGGCAGCCTGATGGCTTCGTCGTCGACCATTTTGGCCAGGGTTTCGTAGACCAGATAGGGGTAGACCGCCGTGGCCCCGAAGCCGATGAGCACCGCAAAATGATGGGGGTCGCGGACCTCGGCCGTTTCGATGATGATGTTGGCGTCACAGCGCAGGTTGTTTTCCGCCAGCGCGGTCTGCACCCCGCCCACCGCCGCAGCGGCGGGAATCGGCAGCGTCTTCGGCCCGATATTGCGGTCGGAGAGGATGATCAGCACCGCACCGTTGCGGGTCTCCTCAACGGCCTGGGCCACCACCCGTTTCAGTGCTTTCTCGAGGCCCTCGGCGGGTTCGTAATTGATGTCGATGATGCAGTGGCGGTAATGCTCATCGTCGAGCTCCTTGAGCTGCTGCAGATCGCTGTAGACCAGCACGGGCGACTGAAACAGGACCCGGTTGGCATGCCCCATGGTCTCGTCGAAAACATTCTGCTCCCTGCCGATGCAGGTGG
>CBFCWR010000042.1:0-12921 GCA_965601575.1 uncultured Desulfofustis sp.
TGATTCGAAGAAGTATTTTGAGATTGGCCGCGATATGGAAGGCAGAATGCGCTATGGCGCCTGGCAGATAAAAGAGATCGTCGATCTCACTCTGCAGCCGTTGGAGACAAAGAAGGAAGAATTTCTGATGAATTTCGACACCGATGTGGAAGATGTCGAAATAGAAGCTGTCCTGACCTATTTTGTCAGCGGCAAGAAAAAAGATGTGGTCTACTCGATTAAAGAGAATATCGCCTACGATATCGATTAATCTCACCCGGGCCGGGGCTTTGTCCCGGCCCGCATTTCTCCACTGACTTCAATTTTCGTTGAAGCCCATCTATCTCCGCATAAATCGCTATTTATCTTGCGTTAGACCATATCGCTGTGTAAAAAATGAACAGGTTAAATGATCCCTGAGACTGTAATGAACTTTGTTGGGTGGGATGCGGCATGAAGCGATATCTGCCGCTTCTATTATCAAAACGCAAGGAGAGGCTATGAAAAGGGTATTGATCGCGTATTTCAGCAGGACCGGAATCACAGAGAAGATGGCGCAATTTATTGCCGAGGGAATGAGAATGGGAGGCTGCGAAGTCGAACTCGCCTCCATCTCCAAAGTCAGCAGCGATGCTGAAATCATTGGTTATGACGCTTACGTGTTCGGCTGCCCGACCTATCACAAAGATATGACCAGCAACATGAAGCAGTTTCTGTTTCTGTGTGAACGCGCAAACCTGGTGGGCAAAATCGGCGGCGCCTTTGGATCACATACCCACAGTGGTGAATCGGCACCAATGATCTACGAAACCATGCAGCACGTATTTAAAATGGACATGACGACACTTGGGCCGCTGAACCTGACCGAGGAAATGGTCAAAAGCGACGAGGGAGCCAAAGCCTGTCAGCAATATGGCAAAGCCGTCTCTGAGATGTTGGAGTAACTAAGGAAACACTCAGTCTCACGTGATCATCGCCCTGCAGTTGAACTCAATGTTGGACTGCAGGGCGATTCATCCGCTGCTTCGATTTATTCAGACCGGTGCACAGCATCGATTACTAATCTTTTCCTAAAATAAGGTGAGCAGGGTGTGGGCGTCAGGTTGCCCTGACTGATTAAATGACACCAGAACCGAGGAGCACAAGATGAGTATGAACTCTTCAGATCCGGCAAAACCCATGAGGACGATTTCGGATCAACGCACAACCTTGAGGTCGGCTTGGACGTGGTAGAAAGAGAGATCGGAAAAAGGTGAGTTTCATAACATCAATTATCAGCCTAAGAAATGAGAAAAGAACACGAAAGCAGTAGTAAAACGATCGAAGCCGTCCTCAAGGGTCTCGACTCCCAGCCAAGTGATCCCGAGGTGGACAGCTACTACCATGACCGCATCTATTCGATCCTCAAGGAGAAGCATAAACGGGAGATAATCAAGTCTTCCCTGATCAAGTACTACAAGGCCGAGGAGCTCAAGCCGTACCAGGCTGAGCTGATCAAGATGCAGGAGCATCTTGAGCGTACCGGCAAAAAGATGATCATCCTGTTTGACGGCCGGGACGCCTCGGGCAAAGGCGGCACGATCCGGCGGGTGACCCGCTACATGAACGAGAAACACTGTCGGGTCGTGGCGCTGGGAAAACCAAACCCGGTGCAGCAGACCGAGCTGCACATGAAGCGCTATATCGAGCAGTTTCCGCGGGCCGGAGAAATCGTGCTGTTCGATCGGTCATGGTACAACCGGGCCATGGTGGAGCCGGTCATGTCATTCTGTACCGACGATCAATACCGCCGCTTTCTGCGCAAGGTAACCCTCTATGAAAACAACTTCATTCTCGATGCCGGACAGACCATTCTGCTGAAACTCTATTTTTCGGTATCGAAGGACGAACAGGCCAGGCGCTTCGAGCGGCGCCGCAATGATCCGCTGCGCCAGTGGAAGCTCTCGGAAGTGGATTTGCAGGCCCAGAATCTCTGGGATGATTTTACCGAGAAGAAGATGATAATGCTGCAAAAGACCCACACTAAGGAGTGTCCCTGGTGGATCATAAAATCCGATGACAAGCACCTGGCTCGCCGTGAAACGATGAAATTGATCCTTAGCTCGGTCAAGTACCGGGGACGCACACGAAGCCTCAACTTCAAGATGAGACCGGAAATTGTCGTACCGGGCGACATCGAGTTGAAGCGTATGAAGACGCAGAAGAAGAAATACGGTAAACCGCTGGCTTGATTGTCAGCAGCGATTTAAGTAAACCACGTATTCTTCTGTGCCATTGGGGACCTCACCAATTGGTGATCCCAAACGGCCATCTCACCTTGCTGTCACACTGTTTTGCCGAATCAACAAGCCTTGTCAAAGATCTCTTTTTCGACTTAAAAGTGCCATCCTCACGTATCGGCAATCCGTCAAAAAATATTGCTATCGTTTATTTTTCCAGGTGAAATCGGGTAATCTGCAGGTGTAGCTTGAGATTCTCAACGTACCGAATGAGAGGAACATGGAAACGCTGAGCTTTAACAGAACAGAATTTGCCGGTTCATTGGGAGATCTCGGCACGCTTCTGCCACTCGCAGTGGGGATGATCGTCATTAATGGGCTCGAGCCAACCGGTATATTTTTCACCATCGGCCTGTTCTATATACTTACCGGGATATATTTCCGTGTGACCTGCCCGGTGGAGCCGATGAAGGTCATAAGCGGCTATGCCATTGCCATGTCGATTTCAGCTGCCCAGATCCAGGCCTCATGTTTATGGGTCTGTGTGATTCTGCTCCTGCTCGGCCTGACCGGTCTGATTGATGTTATCAGCAGATTTATCTCCAAGGCGGTTATCCGGGGGATTCAGATGAGTACAGGATTTCTGCTGCTCATTCAGGGGATTCACCTGATGATCGGCGATTCGAATCTGCAGCTTGCCCAGGGGGTGGCCGAACCTTACCTGAGGATACAACAGATCGCTTTTCTTCCGGTTGGCATGGTACTCGGGGCTGGCCTGGGACTGCTCTGCGTGGTTTTGCTGGATAACAAAAAACTGCCGGCAGCCGTGGTGGTGATCGGAACCGGTATGGTAATCGGCTTGCTTACCGGCACCAGACAGGGGTGGGAACAGGTGTCGCTGGGTGTGAATTTACCTCTGTTGCTACCGTATGGTCTGCCCACTGCGGCTGATTTCAGTTTTGCCCTGATAATCTTGATTCTTCCCCAGATCCCGATGACGGTAGCCAACGCGGTAATATCCAACGCCGATCTGTCCCGCCAGTATTTTGGACCGCACAGTTCACGAGTCACCCACAGAGGCTTGTGTGTGAGTATGGCCCTGGCCAACGGCGCCAGTTTTTTTCTGGCCGGGATTCCCCTGTGCCACGGGGCTGGAGGCCTGGCTTCGCGCTACCGGTTCGGGGCCAGAACCGGTGGTTCGAACCTGATGATAGGTCTGCTGTTTCTGCTGTTTGCCATATTTTTCGGCAGTCACACTCTGGCCTTCGTTCACCTGCTGCCGCTGTCCGTGCTGGGTGTGCTGCTGGTTTTCGCCGGGACTCAATTGGCCCTGACGGTACTCGACATGCACACGCGCAAGGAATTTTTCGTCATCCTGCTGATCGTCGGCATTACCCTGGCCGCCAATCTCGCAGCCGGTTTTCTGGTCGGTATTGTGATAGACCGCCTGCTCAACCGGGAGTCCATTTCCATCTGAGCGTTGTCGCCTGTCGCCCAGACGTGTGAGCAGCCGCTTTACTGTTTGTGGATGATGGTACCGACGTGCTCGCCCTTGAGTGCTCTGGTGATATTACCGGGAATCATGCCGTTGACCACCTGGACGTTTTCGATCACTTCACTGTTTTGAATTATCTCGAGACAAGGTCGTTCGACAACCAGATCATCCTGGTCTCTGGCCAGCAGATCGGCGGCGCCGATTTCGGGGATAAATTCAGCATCCGGATCCTTCTTGGGATCATTTGTGTAGAGTCCGTTTTCGTCTTTGATGAACAGGACGGTCTTGGAACCGATAAGATCGGCAAGGATCACCAGGCCCACATCCGTGCGGTGAATCGGAATTCGGCCGACTTTGGGCTTGATGGCGAAATAATCATAGGGCGGCATGCCGTGCATCACCGGGATGATATTTTCGGAAAAGTAGGTGGGTAGTTTGACAATGTCGCTGTGGGCGATTTTCACACCGCCCCAGGGGGAGAGCAGGGTAGCGATCATCAGAGCGTTCTGCTCGGAGATCATGCTGCCGAATTTGGCGATCACTCCGGTGGGCATACCCATTTCCAGGCCAATGGTGTAGATGTGTCTGCTTCGCGTTCCGCCACCGGTGGTGATCAGCATCTTATGGTCGGCACGGTTGGCGACGATCTCTTTGAGAATGTCTGGCAACGCTTTTACACCTCGGTCACAGATCGACTGGCCACCGATTTTCATGATCTTCACATCGGGGTACAGCCTTTCCTGGGGAGCGATATCAAGGCTTTCAATAAATTCCTTGCTTACCAGACTTTCGCCCATCAGGGCACTTTTTACATGCAGCCGCCTGCCGTCTTTCTCACGCACCAATGCCATGGGTCCCTCTCATCTCGCTAATCCGCAAGGCTAACTTCTGCTTTTGCTCTTCTTGTCTTTTTTCAGTTCCACCAGTTTTGCCTTGGTTTCTTTGGCGAGCTGCTCGAGCTCTTTGCGGCGAAAGTGGTCCGCATAGATCTTCAGGTTCATATCACTTGCTGCAACAACCCTGAAGCGCGGCGTCATTTGACCCTCTTTCGATTTGATCCGTTCACGATAAAAAATTTTGCCAGCCATAAACTCCTCCAACAATTCTAGTTTGCAGTGTGAACAACGACTACACCATATAATCAAATGAAAGGATGGCAAGCGCAATAGTACAACTTCAAAGCAGCTCCAAACCTTACTCGGATCGACTGTAATTATTGGTTATTTTGGGTCACCTTTGTGCGTTTGTTCGTGGTTGTAGGAGAAAATGTCTACACTGCACCATTTTCGAAAATCGCCCCGAAAGTGAGCCTGCAGGATTCGAGCAATGGCTGACAAAGCCGGTGAAGTGAGTGGAGTAGCCATGAAGGCCATCATAAGTAGAGACGACACCGACAACCTCTGCAGTCCGGGATCAGGTCAACTGGCCGAGGAACTTGCTCGGGAACTGATCCAGCGCGGACTTGCAGCTGATGTTTCGACCATCAGCGACGAGAAGATCAAAACGGTCCTGCACGATCATCACCCGGTGGTACCGGTGACCAGAATCGGAGGTGGCGGGATCGACTGGGCTACCCTGAGCCCCGCCGAATCAAAACGCTATTAACAAGCGGGGATATGTTCAGAAAAGGCGCTTGAAAGCCGAAGCCTTAAATACGGCGACAATCTCTTTGCCGGGCCTGATATCGAGTTCTTCGACCGACTGGGGTACCACTTCAGCGATCAGGCTGTTGCCCTGGCAGTCCAGTTCCACCCCTACCAGCCACTCGGTTTCATAGGTGTTGCGGATGGTGCAGTGAAGCACGTTTCTGGCACTGGCAGCCTGCGGGTGCTTTTTGAACAGCAGGATGTCTCTGCTGCCCAGGGTGAATCGACCCGGGCCCGCATTCGGCGATTTAACCAGCATGAGTTCGACCCCACCCCAGTTATATTTGAGTAAATCGCCAGTGTCTTTGCTTTGGTCGAGATCGAGCAGATTAATATAACCGGGACCACCGTTAACAAAACCAGCCCTGGCCAACATTTCGGTGGCCATTTTGGTTTCCACGCTGCCGTTGTGGAGCACCAGCACTTCCTCGGTGAGCATCCTCATTTCCTGAAGATCGTGACTGATAAACAGCATCGGCACCGAGAACTCTTCAAACACCCGCCGGAGTTCGGGGATGATCTGGTATTTGAGTGTGGCATCGAGGCCAGTCAAGGGCTCGTCCAGCAGGATCAGGTCCGGACAGGCGAGGATAGCTCTGCCCAAGGCAACCCGCTGACGTTCACCTCCCGAGAGTTTGCTTACCCCACGCTCAACAAGGTGCTCGAGATGTAGTAGAGTGATCACTTTTTCAGGGTCGATGGTTCTTTTTGGGGTCGCTGTGCGCGTGTAGCCGTAAAACAGGTTTTTCCGTACATTGAAGTGGGGAAAGAGATGGGCACGCTGGAAGACCACACCTATTTTACGCGCTTCGGGTTTCTGGTTTACGCGAGTAGTGGAATCGAACAGTGGAGTGCCGTTTAACCTGATGGTGCCCCGGTCCGGTCGCATGAGGCCGGCCAGCATACTCATCAGAGAAGATTTTCCGCTGCCCGAAGGACCGAATACGCCGCAGTGTTCATGGTCGAGGGAAAAGTCGAAGCGGCAATGAAATTCTGAGAAACGCTTCTCTATGTCCACTTCGAGCAGCATCTCTCAGCGTTTCTCCATGGTCTTGTTGATGGTGTTGCTGATGAGCAGGACGGTGAAAGAGAGCGAGATTGACACCAGACAGAGGGTTAAGGCCATCCTGTCGCCTCCGGGCGTACTGGTGTACTGATAAATAGCCAGCGGAATGGTCTGGGTCAGGCCGGGAATGTTTCCGGCCAGAATAATGGTGGCACCGAATTCTCCGAGACTCCTGGCGAACATCAGGGTCATACCGGCCAGTATCGCCCGGCCCGAGAGCGGCAGTATAATCGTTGTCAGACAATCCATCCAACCAGCCCCTAAAGTACGGGAAGCCTGGATATAATGATGGTCCACGGCCTCCATGCCGGTACGTATCGACCTTACCAGCAGCGGAAAACCGACCACGGTGGAGGCCAGAACCGCACCGGTCAGGGTAAATATCACCCTGATGTCAAAGGTGTGCAAAAGGGTGCCGAAGGGGCCATTTTTACCGAACAGCAGCAGCAGGAGGTAGCCGACCACCACCGGGGGCAGCACCAGAGGAAGATTGATGATTCCCTCGAAGATAGATTTTCCCGGGAAGCGGACAAAGACCAGAAGGTAGGCAGCACCTATACCAAACGGCAGACCTATGAGCGTGGCGGCGGTGGCGACCTGCAGGGACAAGCGGATGGCCTGAATATCTTCTGGTGAAAGGCTGATCATATGCTTGGGATTGAAGGGACCGATTCAGCGGGGTGGTCTGAAACCGCGGCGTTTGAGTAAGGCTGCAGTCTCGCCAGTACCAAGAAAGTCATAAAACAGCTGCGCTCCTTTCTTGTGGTGTCCTGTGGCGGTAAGGGAGAGCGGATATGAAATCGGCGAATGGAGAGAGGGGTCGACTTCAAAATGGATGACCGTATGGCGGCCCAGCGGTGCATCGGAGAGATAGACAAAGGCGCCGTCCACCTCACCTCGATCGGCATAGAACAATGCCTGGCGCACATCTTTGGCCATTACCAGTTTTTTGGAGGCTTTCAAATCATCATAAAGGCTAAGATTTTTAAGAGCCTCCAGGGCATACTGTCCCGCGGGAACACTCGCCGGATTGCCGATGGCGATGCGTGTGAGTTGCCTGAGCGCATCGGGTCCTGAAATGACTTTGCCTGGCGAGCCAACAAATACTAATAGGTTACGGGCCAATATCATTATCGTTGACTCGACCACCAGTTCTCTATCCTGCAGATAGCTCATCCAATCCGGGTTGGCTGAGACAAAGAGGTCTGCGGGGGCGCCTTGCTCGATCTGCCTGGCCAGTGAACCCGATGGCCCAATATTGAGGAAAATATTGATCTCGGGATGTCTGGCGGCAAAATCCTCTTTCAGCTCCCTGAAGCTGTCAGCCATGCTTGCACATATCGACAGGTGGATTGATGCCGTGTGCGCTGAGTTCGGCAACAGGATCAGAACCGCGATGATCACCGGCAAGATGAGCGCTGGATAGGCCTTGACCATCAACTGTCAGCAACTATGGTTCAAGAATAGCCAGAGCCTCGATTTCCACGAGTACATCTTTGGGGAGGCGCTCGACAGCGACACAGGAGCGAGCCGGCGCAGTCGTGCCCAGATAGAGCTGGTAGACTTCGTTAAAGGCAGTAAAGTCATTCATATCGTTTAAAAAACAGGTGGTTTTAACAACCTGCTCGAGCTTTGCGCCACCGGCTTCGAGAACCGCCGACAGGTTGTCCAGCACTTGCCTGGTCTGGGTGGTTATGTCGTCTCCGACAATTTCGCCGGATTGGGGATTGAGCGGAATCTGACCAGCGGTGAAAATCATATTTCCATGCCTGATTGCCTGGCTATACGGTCCGATTGCGGCTGGCGCCCGATCAGTCTGAATTTTTTTCTGCATACAATTCCTTTTGTTAAGTGGCAGTGAGTATATTAGTGTTTGACATATTCCTAGACTCCTCTTGTCTGGAATCGAGGTCGTCAATGTAATCAAGGATTATAACTCTGGATCACAAATGCAAGATCTAAAACTGATGACGTTCTAGAAGCTGACGACGCACAACTTCGAATTTGCATTCTCTTTCTGAGTTGCGTAAGCCTTTGCTTGCCGCTTTTTCTTTCTGCGGGTATCTTAGCCATTACCAACTCCTAACTCCAGGCAATTGCAGTAACTTATACTTCTTCTCGAGAGAGGAGATATTATTTGGCAAGCGCTCATGTGTGACCAAATATGAGTTATCGTATCGGAGAACTACATTGGCGAACCTTGTAGCCTGACGAGAGCATGGATTTTTCTTTCGTATTGCAGTTTCTGCATGAACAATCGGCATTCACCCTTTTTCTGCTTCTGGCCGGCGGATTCTTCTTCGGCAATATCAGTATATTCGGGTTCAGGCCGGGATCGGTAGCCGGGGTATTGTTTGTCAGCCTATTTTTCGGTTATTTCGGGTTTTCAATCACCCCGGGCGCACAGTCGGTGGGGTTTGCTCTGTTCATCTTCAGTGTCGGCTATCAAGCTGGACCGCAATTCATCGATGTGTTGCGAACCGATGGTCTCAAATACCTGTCCCTTGCCGCAATTGTGGCCTTGACGGGATGTTTTGTGGCATTTCTATGTGGCTATGCAGGAGGATTGCCTCCAGGCGCAACCGCCGGTGTGCTGAGCGGCGGCCTGACCTCGAGTCCCACTTTGGCAGCGGCTCAGGAGGCAGTGCGCTCGGGTCTGGTGTCGCCGCCTGCTGGGACCTCTGTCGAAACAATGCTCAATGCCATCGGCTCAGCCTATGCAATTACTTACATTTTTGGTTTGATCGGGCTGATCCTGATGATCGGTGTTCTTCCCAGAGTATTGAAAATCGATCTGGCGGCCGAAGCACGCAGAATGGACGAAAAGGGAGCGAAGTCGCATTCGGTGAGGCCCCAAATGCGGGCCTACCGGGTTGATAATCCGGAGATTTGTGCGCTGACCGTAAGAGAAGTGCGCGAGAGGGTCTGGGATGGTCTGTCGTTTGCGAAATTGAGGCGGAGGGGTGAGATTATACAAATCGACCCGGACGACCATTTCCAACCGGGCGATGAATTGATCGTGCTGGGAGACCGTTCGATGTTCAGAAAAGGAATGGTTGACCTTGGTGAAGAGATCGACATTCCTGCCCAGTTGGAATTCAACGAGACCGCGGCCACACTGATCGTTGCCAATCCTGAAGTGATTGGCAAAAGTTTGGAGGATATTCATCTGGCCCGGGACTACGGTATGGTGATTACCGAAATTACCAGGGACAATCATTCTCTGCCGGTGAATCTATCCCATGAACTGCAGCGAGGTGACATCATCTCCGTGGTGGGATTGCGCAGTGGCGTTGATAAGCTCGAAGGGGTGATAGGCACGGTAGAGGCCGATATCGTCGCCACCGACATGCTTTCCTTCGCCCTTGGGATCGCCGTGGGTGTACTGCTCGGCCAGATCAGCATCACCATTGCAGGGGTTCCTTTGGGATTGGGTATGGCGGGAGGACTCCTGACTTCGGGCATCGTAGTGGGAATGATCAACTCCACCCGCCCTCACATCGGTAAATTCCCTCCAGCGGCCCGTTGGGTACTGATGGAATTTGGTCTGCTTATTTTTATTGCCGCAGTCGGTTTACGAGTCGGCGGATCGATAATAGAAACACTGGTGCAGAGTGGTCCATTACTTATTGGTTCCGGAATTATGACCACGCTGATCCCTCTTGTAATCGGCTACCTGTTCGGCAGCAAAGTGCTGAAGCTCACCCCGGTACTGCTTTTCGGAGCCCTTGCCGGAGCGCTGACCAGCGGGGCGGCTTTGAGCATCGTCACCCGGGAGGCAAAAAGCTCGGCACCAGCGCTCGGGTATACCGGGACTTACGCCTTCGCCAATATTATCCTGTCCATCGCCGGCACGCTCATGGTGTTGCTTTGAGGTGACTGGTAATTAAGTAAAAGACTCTTTATAGCGGAAAGTTAGGATGGAAATACACCCAAAGGAATTGGATTTGTTCGTCCCCGGGAGAATCTGCCTGTTTGGAGAACATTCAGATTGGGCCGGTGTATATCGGCGCATCAATGCAGACATCATCCCGGGAAATGTAGTTATCTGCGGCACCAACCAGGGCATATATGCACGCTGCAAGCCCCATGATTCAAGATTGATTATCAGGTCCTGCATCACCGAGGGCGACGATCCAGAGTATCTTGATATTGAAATGGACAAAGACAGGCTCAAAGAGGTGGCCGAATCGGATTCCATCTTCTGCTATGGGGCCGGCGTTGCTTATTACATGAAGGAGTTCTATGGCGTAAATGGAGTTGTCATAGATAATTTCAAGACGACTCTTCCGGTGAAGAAAGGATTGAGTTCTTCCGCTGCCTTTTGTGTTCTGGTGGCCAGGTCATTCAACGAGGTATACGGGCTCAAACTTACCAAGCGAGCCGAGATTGAGGCCGCCTACCAGGGTGAAATCATGACTTCATCCCGATGCGGCAGGATGGATCAGGGCTGTGCCTATGGCCAGATACCGGTGCAGATGATCTTTGACGGCGAGTTGATGACTTCGCATCCGATCGCGCCCGGTGGTGACTTTTATTTGTTGATTGGTGACTTGAAGCGCTCCAAGAATACCGTCAAGATTCTCGCCGACCTGAATCGTGCCTTTCCTTTTCCCCAGAATGATGGCGACAAACTGGCGCAAAAATATTTAGGCCAAATCAGCTCGGACATCACCAATCAGGCGATTAAGGCGATCGAGGAGGGCAATGCCCGGCAGCTCGGCTCATTGATGACCAGGGCCCAGGAACTTTTTGATGAGCATTTAATGGGTCTTTCTACTGAGCTCAGGAGTCCCCAACTTCACCGGGTTCTTGAGGATCAGGAAATAAGTAAGTGGGTATACGGAGGCAAGGGGGTCGGTTCCCAGGGTGACGGCAGTGTCCAGTTCGTTGCCAGGGGTGAAGATGAAAGAAGTCGGCTCTCATCGTATCTGCTCGAGAAATATGCTATCGATTGTTTTGATCTTGATCTCAAACGTGCGGCCGCGGTCAGAAAGGCGATAATTCCTGTGGCGGGAAATGGCACCAGAATGTTCCCTGCCACCAAAGCAGTTAAAAAATGTTTTCTGCCCTTGGTGAACGATGAGGGAGTGGCCAAACCGATCCTGCAACTCATCATCGAAGAAGCCTTGAGCGCTGGAGTAGAGGAAATCGGCCTGATCATCAACCCTGCGGACGAACCTCTGTTCACCTCTTTTTTTGCACCGCTGGCACCCGCCCTTCTCAGCAAGCTTCCCACTCATCTCAGGGAAGAGGCACGGCAACTGAGTGAAATCGGTACCCGAGTGACGCTGATACCACAGGCTAATCAGGAAGGCTTTGGCCATGCCGTATTGTGTGCTTCAGACTGGGTCGGCTCGGAAACGTTTATGCTGCTGCTCGGTGATCACCTCTACAAATCCGATCGGAGCAGATCATGCGCCAGGCAGGTGGTCGATTGTTTCAACGAACTGGGAGCCAGCAACAGCGTTGTCGGCATCTACAACGAAGAGCTGAAGCATGTGGAACACTATGGCACGGTAAGTGGGACCTGGGAGGAAGCGGGGGTACTTTCCCTGGCAACGATCAAAGAAAAACCGACGGCGGATTATGCGGCTGAATATCTCGCTGTCGAACGAAATAAGAAGGAAGAATTTTTCTGTGTAAATGGCATCTACGTGCTGACTCCACGGCTGTTCTCGATTCTCCGCCAGCATGAGAACGAACGCGGAGCTGACGGAGGCGAACTGGAGTTGACTGCAGCCCTGGAGAAACTCATGAGCGCGGAACATTGCTATGGCTGCGAGGTCGATGGCAGCCACTTCGATACCGGGTTGCCGAGAATGTTCGTCGCTACCGTTTCTCAGTTCGCAGAAAAATAGTCATGTGCCAGGAATACAGCACTGCTCATTCGACGTCGCTGTGCTGCTTAAGCCCATCTTCAGTTCTTCGTTTTATTCCAGTAATAAATTCGGCGGCTTCCTGGTCGACCGAGCGTAGATGCAGGTCGGTCTGCTGGAACGGAATTTCGATGCCGGCAAATTGAAATTCTGACTCGATGTCCTGGTTCAGCTCACTTAAAACTTCAACTCTGTGGTCAAAATCTGAAATCCACGCCCTCAATTCAAAATCGAGTGAACTTGCCCCAAAAGAGAGAAACAAGGCGGTCGGCTTGGGACTGCTGAGAACTCTTGGATTTGCCTGGGCACAACCCAGTAAAATTTCAAAAACCTTGGAAATATCAGTTCCATAGGCGACGCCGACCGGCACCCTGACCCGGACTTTTTTCTCCGCCAGGGTCCAGTTGGTCACGTTGCCGGAAATGAGCTGTGAATTGGGAATCACCACCTCTGCGTTGTCAAAGGTTTGCACCGTTGTTGCCCGAAGTCCCAGCTCTTTGACCTCACCAATCTGGGTGCCCACATCAATCATGTCACCGACCTTGATAGGTCGCTCAAAGAGAAGAATGAGTCCACTTACGAAATTATTGACGATTGCCTGCAGTCCAAAACCGATACCGACACCGAGGGCGCCGCC
>CBFCWR010000043.1:0-12763 GCA_965601575.1 uncultured Desulfofustis sp.
CGATGGTGAAATGGTTTGTCCTGGTATACCTTGGAGCCATCCTGTTATCCGGGTGCGTCCACGAACCGGTCAGACATCTGGCTTCCGATGCCAGTCTGATCAGTCCCGGGGCATCCACCAAAACAGATGTGCTGACTTATCTCGGCGATCCCGATGAGCGGCAGGAAACGGAGACTGGGGCTGAGCGCTGGTTGTATTATGAAGAACATCTTTCTGCGATGCAGCGCACATTTTACGTGGGGAGATGGTTTGATCCCAAAAGCGTCAGCCGGATCATCGTCACTTTCGATGGTGAGATGGTCACCGACATTCAGTATAACGCCTCGGAGACCGGCGAGTTCGAGCGGGACCGTGACAAGGCCGGGAAAGAGTAACCAGAGTGAATGACAGATTCGCAACCATTCGTGACCGAATGGTGCAGGAACAGCTTATTCCGCGAGGCATTTCCGACCCGCAGGTGATCGAAGCCATGCGCCAAGTGCCGCGCCACTGTTTTGTCGATGATGCGCTGCAATCCAGGGCCTACGGTGATTTTCCCCTACCCATCTCAGCCGGTCAGACGATTTCCCAACCCTATATTGTCGCTCTGATGACGGAAGCGCTGCAACTCACCGGATCGGAGCGTGTGCTTGAAGTGGGGACCGGGTCCGGATATCAGGCGGCAATCCTTTCAAGACTCTGCAGCCAGGTATATACGGTTGAGCGGATAAATCTTCTGCTGGCCGGGGCCCGCCGGGTGTTCGATCAGCTCAGATACTTCAATATAGTGGCCAAGCTTGATGATGGGACCCTGGGCTGGCCCGAGCATGGACCCTATGATGCAATTATGGTGACGGCCGGTGGTCCAGAGGTTCCCGAGCCGCTGATTGATCAGCTCGAAGAAGGCGGACGGCTGGTCATTCCGGTTGGAGATCAACATCTGCAGGTGCTGCAACTGCTTGAGAAAAAGGAAGACGGGGTGCAGATTAAAGAGCTCGAAAAAGTGAGATTCGTGGACCTGGTGGGAGAGTATGGCTGGAAATAGCACCACGGGAACTGCCAGTGGCCCCCTGAAACGGCTCTATGACTATTGCATGGAATGGATAGCCGGGCCTTATGGTGTCTGGACCTTATTTATTATTGCCTTCGTTGAATCATCCTTCTTCCCGATCCCGCCTGACGTCTTTCTGATTGCCATGTGCATCGCGGCACCTACCCGCGCCTTCAAGTACGCAGCAGTTTGTGCCGCCGGATCAGTGCTCGGAGGCATGTTTGGTTACTGCCTTGGTCTCTGGTTCATGGAGTCATTGGGACAACAGATCATTGGCTGGTATGGGCTTGAAGATAAGTACCTGAGTGTTCAGAGTCTTTATCAGAAATATGATGCCTGGGCGGTGGGGACGGCCGGATTTACTCCCTTGCCCTACAAACTGTTTACTATTACCGCAGGGGCATTTGAAATAAATTTCTTCACCTTCGTTCTGGCCTCACTGGTGTCGCGTTCTGCCCGTTTCTTTCTGGTCGCCGCCTTTATCTGGAAGTTTGGGGCGCCGGTTAAAAATTTCATCGACAAATATTTCAATATTCTCTCGGTTGTCTTCATGATCCTGCTGATCGGTGGATTCGTACTGATCAAATACCTGCTGTAACATCCTCCGGCCCGTTTTCCCAACCTCAGCACTTGTGCTATACTGGTACAGATACGTCCGCTATTAAGCAGTAAGGTACGAAGCCCATGCGATTGCTACCAGTTCTCAGCCTATTCCTTTTACTGCTGGTACCGCTCTGTGAAGCATTCTCTCACGAAGTGCACCTGAAAAACGGCAGGATTATCCACACCGATTCGATCATCAGAGATGGTCGCCGATTGAGCTATCAGCAGTTCGGTGGGACGATCACCATCGATCTTTCCGAAGTGGAAAAGATTGTCTACGATCAACCCTCGGCTGCGCGAATTCCCGCACGGTCAGCCCGGCAGCCTGCTACCACAGGCGGTGGTACTGCCGGCAATGACTTGGAACAGGCGCTGAGTGAAGAGCTGGCCCCATCCACTCCAGTAGAGACTGCCAATCTGTCGGTAGTCACCATCGTCACCAAAGCGGGGTATGGATCTGGATTCTTTATTTCCGATGATGGGTTGATCATTACCAATCGCCATGTGGTGCGAGGCAGTCAAGAGGTGGACAGAAAAGTCAGGGAGAACATGAGTGAAGCCGCCCAGCGCCTCAGCAAAGCACAGACCAGTCTGGATGAGGAACGAATAAGAATAGAAAATTACGGGAAAAGGCTGGAAGATTACAGGATCCGCGTGAGGGAGGCCATGGCCGATAAACGCAAGGGAATGACTGCCGGTCAAAAAGCGGAACTCGAGGCAGATCTGAACAAGCGTGAGATGACTTTCAATGAGTGGCAATCCGATTATACAAATAGAAGGCAGACGTATCAGGCAGCATTGACAAAGTTTAAACGCTCCCAGATGGAGTACACCCAGACCACTAAAAGCCTGGCACATCAGAACAGATTTGAAGTGATACTCGCTGATGGTCGCCGTGAATCGGCAATTTTTTATCGGGTCAGTGAGAGCTATGATCTGGCCCTGCTGAAACTCAATGGCTTCAAAACCCCTTATCTGCGTCCCCAGGATGAAAGTGAGCTGACCCTGGGCCAGAATGTCTATGCCATCGGCTCCCCGCTCAAGCTTAACAACACGGTAACTTCAGGAGTAATTTCCAGCAACAGGGGCGATTATATCCAGACAAACGCGGAGATTTATCCCGGTAATTCAGGAGGACCGCTGGTCACTGCGGATGGCCGTGTCGTTGGGGTGAACACCAAGAAAAAGATCACCGAGAAATTCGAGGGCCTGGGGTTTGCCATAAAGATTTCGCGGGCCCAGAGCGAATTCAGCAATTTTCTGGATTGACGGATCTCAGAGTTCAGTGATGAACACCAGTTCATCATTGCTCGAGAGAGGTTCAGAAAATCGATACCCTCCGCCATCGAAACTTCTGAGCCTGTCAATCTCATCTATATTCTTGGTGATACACCAGTCAACGAACATCCCCCTGGCCCGCTTGCCATAGATGGCAATTGACCTGACCTTGCCATCCTTCTTTTGCTTAAATGTCAGGTTCAGCAATGAACCGTTGAGCTGCGCTGCGGATATCGAGCGGGAATATTCTTTCGAGGCGCAATTCACTACGCTACTGGAGCCGGTCTCTTCCAAGTCTTGGTTTAGCTGTGCCGTAACGGCGTTAGTCCAGAAATCGTAAAGGTTGGCCGCCTTGCCGACCTGGAGTTTATACCCCATCTCAAGACGGTAGGGCTGGATCAGATCAAGCGGTCGCAGAACACCGTAGAGCCCTGACAGTATTCTTACCCGTTCATGGGCGCGAAGTAGTTCCTCCTTACGGTACTCCTGACAGCGAATTTCAGAGAAAACGTCGCCGGCGAAGGTCGAAAGAGCCGGACTTGCAGATGTTTCCTCGTGGGGAATACTAAAATCTCTAAATCTCTGAAACGTACTCTCGGCCAGTTTGTCGCTGACCTTCATGATTTTTTTTATCTCCTCCCGGCTCAACTCCCGGCAGCGACGCAGGAGGGTTTCTGTTTTTTTGAGAAGCGGCGGCTGCGACACCGAGACACCGCTGATTGGTGCAAAATTCTGGGTCTTTGCGGATGAGAGGACGATGATCATGGGCTCAGCCTTAAGTAAATGTTTCTCTGAATTTTTGACATATTTCAGGATTTTATGCAATAATGACCAAAAGTTGTGTGGCAACCATATTGATGAGCGATCCGAGGAATGAGTTATGTCAAAAGAAGAACAGAGCCCGCTCGATTCAGAGGCCATAGGGGAGAATTCAACCAGCGATGATTTAGCGGCGGCGATTGAAAACGCAGCCTTGGCGGGGAACTTTAACGAAGCCGAGGCCCTTAGGGAGCGATTGATTAAAAATGACCCGGTGAATCTGAAATTGATCATTTCAACCGGGGAAATAATCGAGGCTCAGAAGACCAAGCTGCTGGACAAAGATCATCTCGCCGTGTGGGACGAACTCTATGGAGAGCTGACCGAGGAGGAGACCAACGGCCTTTTTTACAGTATGGACACAGCCCTTCTTGATAGCAACAAGCTGTTGCAGGTCCAGGGCAAACTCAGCAACAGGCTGTTCTTTATCGACAACGGCAAGGTGGTGCTGTTTTACCGCAAGGATGGAAAAAATATCATTGCTGCCCAGTTGGGACGCGGCGATATCGTCGGCGAGTCGAGCTTTTTTGAAATATCTCTCTGCCCGCTCTCCGCCGCCACCCAGGCTGAGACCAAGCTCTACAGCCTGACTCGCAGTGCGGCTGAAGCTTGGCATGAACCACATCCCGGCCTCTACGAAAAGGTGGCTGAATTTTGCCGTGCACAGGGTAAGAGCAGGGAGGCGATAGCTGCCAACGAGTTGGACCGACGTTCGACCAGAAGGTACCCCATCTCGGGCGTAGCCGGTGCCGTGGTGCTGCAAGAAGACGGCAGTCCCGGAACGAACAGATTCAAAGGCGGGCTTTCAGATATTTCCCAGTCCGGACTCTGCTTCGATATCAAATGTTCGCGTCAGGAAACGGCCAGGGCACTTCTGGCCGCCGAGGTTGAGCTGTCTCTGGAATTTGACGAGCGCCCGCAGACACCGCTGCAGCTCAGAGGCCAAATCACCAAGGTCAGCTTTCATCTGCACAATGATTACAGCGTCCATGTTAAATTCGTCGAGCCCATAGCCGAGGCGACCTTCAAGACGCTGCCTTGTCAATGGGCTGAAGATGGGGAGGGTGAAGAATAATCCTCACCCTGTCGAGTCGCACTAGCCGAAAGTTGATCCACGCCTAGCCGATCCAGTCGTCGTCCTCCTGAATAGGTGCGAAGCCGCGGCGCATGGTGTTTTCCGAGACCAGTTTCGGGTCCATGAACTGGAGCAGATAATCGGGACCTCCGGCCTTGGAACCGACGCCCGACATCTTGAAACCGCCGAAGGGGTGGCGTTCCACCAGCGCTCCCGTGGAGCCCCGGTTCAGATAGAGGTTGCCGACGTTGAAGGTGGAACGGGCCCGCTCGAGATGTTCAGGGCTGCGAGAAAAGACACTTCCCGTAAGACCAAACCGGGTGGCGTTCGCCCATTCAAGCGCCTGATCGAAATCCTTTACCTTCATGACGGCAAGCACAGGCCCGAATACTTCCTCCTGGGCAATGCGGTGCTCGGGCGTCACGTTTTCGACGATGGTGAGCGGTACATAATAACCGGTGTCTGGCACATCGCGGCTGAGCAGCAGCGTGCCCTCCTGTTTGGCAATTTCGACATAGGCCACGTTGTTTTTATAAGCAGCGGCATCCACCACCGGTCCCATGAAGTAAGCGGGATTTTCAGCAGGTCCGATGGCTATTGACCGGGCCGCCTCTACCAGCCGGCTGATGAAGCGTTCGTAAATGGGCTCGACGACAATGACCCGGGAGCAGGCGGAACACTTCTGCCCCTGGAAACCAAAGGCTGAGTAAATGACCTGCCCGACCGCTTCGTCCAGGTCGGCGTCGTCGTCTATGATGATACCGTTTTTACCGCCAAGTTCAGCGATCACCCGTTTGATCTGGGCCTGACCGTCACCTACGGTCGAGGCTCGGTTGAGGATACGATGACCGGTCTCCATGGAGCCGGTGAAGGCGATCAGGGCAATGTCGGGGTGTTCCACAAGATAATCGCCGATGACGGATCCACGCCCAGGCAGATAGTTGAAGACGCCATCGGGCAGACCGGCTTCTGCAAATATTTCCTGCAGGGTGTTGCCGACCACCGAGGCGGGACCGGCAGGTTTGTACAGCACCGGGTTCCCGGCAACGATGGCGGCGGCAGACATGCCGCAGCTTATTGCCAGAGGGAAGTTCCAGGGCGCGATAACCGCTGCGATGCCCTTGGCCTGGTAGGAAAGCCTGTTGTCTTCGCCGGGCGCGCGCCCCATCCGCCGGGGCGAACTGAGCCGAATCATCTCGCGACCGTAGTATTCGAGAAAATCGATCGCTTCGGCCACATCAGCGTAGGCCTGATCCCACTGCTTGCCAACCTCAAGAATCTGCCAGCTGCACAGCTCGTAGATCCTTCGGCGGGCGATATCCGCAGCTTTGAACAGATAGCCTGCCCGCTGCGGGCCGTCCAGCGCAGCCCACGAGTCCCGGGCTGTGCGGGCCGCCTCAAGCGCCTGGTCGACCTCGGCGATGCCGGCCTGACAAATGGTGCCGATCACCTCGGTCGGTTCGGCCGGATTCACCGAATCGAGCGTATCTTCGGTGCTCACTTCCCGGCCGCCGATGAACAGCGGGTAGGTACGTCCCAGTTGTGTTCTCACATCGGCGAGCGCCGATTCGAAGCTGTTGCGAACTTCGGCCTTGGTAAAATCGGCCATCGCCTCATTGGTAAACGTGGTGACAGATGAGGTCGCGGCTGCGCTCGCTTGTTCTGCAGGAGACGGGGATGCTAGTTTTTCGAGGGTAAGGGTGGGATTCTCGACCAGGGCCTCAATTTCGGCTTCTTCCACAAAGGTCTGCCGCAGAAACGATTCGTTTGCGGTGTTCTCCAGCAGTCTTCTGACCAGGTACGCCATTCCCGGCAAAAGGTCGCCGTAGGGGGCATAAAGCCGAACCCGTTTGGCGACATTGAGCAGTCCTTTACGGACCGGTTCTGCCATGCCGTAAAGCACCTGAAATTCATACCGGTCCTCGGGCACACCAATCTGCTTCGCCATTTCCATGGCTGCGGCAATGGAGCGGATATTGTGGGAACCGCAGGCATAGGTACAGATATCGTGGTTTTCGAGGATCATCCGGGTGTGTCTCTCAAAGGCGGCATCGCTCTCTGCCTTGATGGTGTACACCGGAATTTCCCAGCCGTTCTGGCGGGCGACTACGGTCTCATAATCCCAGTAGGCGCCTTTGACCAGCCTGATGGAGATCGGCAATCCCTCGGTGCGGGCCCAGTTCAGGAGGTCGCTGAGGTCCTGATCAGTATCGGTGAGATAGGATTGCAGCGCCAGGCGAAGCCCGGGGTAATCCCTGAATTCTGTGTCGGAGCGCAGGCGGCGGTAGACCTCCAGGGTGATGTTCTTGTAGTGATAGGACTCCATGTCGATACACATGAAACCATCAAGTTCTTTCACCCTTCTGTAGATGGGTGCAAGGCGGCCCAATATTCCCCGTACCGAGCCTTCGAAATCTTTGGGATCGGCCTGGGAGAAAAGGGCCGAAGGTTTGACCGAGACATTGATCAGCGGTGCGTAGCCCCAGTCCTTGTCAGTCCCTCCGCCCAGAGGCTGCCAGGAACTTCTTGCCGCCTCGAGGGCGTCGAACAACTCAAGGTATTGCTGCATGTAGGCGTCCGCCTCTGTTTCATTGACCGTCGCTTCTCCGAGGATGTCAACGGTGAAGGCAAAACCGTCCTTGCGCAGTTTGTGGATCGATTTGACCGCCTCCTTGGTGGTTTCGCCGATGATGAAAGAGCGGGCCATTTTTTCAATATTGGACCTGATCGTCCGTCCGAGAATTGCACCGGTGAGACTGCCGCCAATCCCTGCGCTCTTGGCGCCCCATTTGAGTATCGACGGGATGTCCTCGGTATCGGAGGTGAAATATTCCTTGATGTGTCTGGTCAGGGAGGAGGATGTGTTCAAATAGGGCAACACATCGACAAAACGAAACATCTGAACTTTGAACTGTTCATTGCGCATGCACCAGTCCATTACTTTGCCGGTCCAGAAATTCTTGTTGAAAACCGATGGTGCCTCGCCTTTGATGCTGAGCAGGAATTCCCTGCTTTTTTCGGCAATGCGGGTGTCCAGGTGGTTGCTACTCATGGTGTCCTCTCTGGTTGAACGCGATTATCCTCCGCCGCCGTTCAGGTGGCGGGTCAGTTGCTCTACGGGTATGGCCTGGCTTTCCTTGACGGTTTCCAGGACCAGGGTCGTTCTGGTATCGCTCAAGCCCTCTATCTGACCACACTTTTTGAGCAAAGCCCGGAGATCGGACGCATCTTTGAGTTTGGTCTTGACGAGGTAGTTATAGTCACCGGCAATCCAGTGAACTTCTTGAATTTCAGGAAACTCGGCGAGTTGTTCGCCGATGTTGGTGCTGCCCACGCTGTCGGAGGTCAGTATGTGAATGAACGCTGTAACGGTCAGGCCAAGCTTGGCCGGGTTGAGGCGTACTTCGTAGCCTTCGAGGATGCCCTTTTTTTCAAGTTTGCGCACCCGCTCCAGCACACCCGACGGTGCCATCTGTAGCTGCCTGGCAAGTTTGGCGTTGGAGATTTTCCCGTCATTTTGAATAATATTCAAAATATGAAGATCGATATCGTCTATCATTCGAATTATCTCCTTTGTTCGTGAATATTATACAAAAGGACAGGAAAAGTCAATGGCTCAGAGTGGGGTCACCACACCGTAATGAACCGGTTCTAAGGTGAGGGGGGAGGGGGGTCCGAGGGGCTCAGGCGAAATAGTACGAAGCCGCCATCGCGTGACAACTCCACCGGGCTCAAGCCGAGATTCTGCAATCTCTCGTAGTAGAATGCGGTGGTCAGGCCCACCTCGATCTCCTGCCGGGCGAAGAGTCCGGCCAATTCCGGCCAGTCGCGCTCGTCATGATCGACGGTCTGGCGTCCTGAGACAAAGTTGACACTGGGCCGGTCGTCGATTTCAAACATGATGATCCTGCCCTCTGCCGGGGTGAGGCTGGCCGCCTGCTCGGCCAGACGGGCCAGGGGTTCATCCATCAGACGATTGTAAAGGGGAATAATCAGGAAAAAAAGAGTACAGCCGTTGATGAAAGCGCAGAGCAGCAGGGTTTCAAATTGCCTGGCGCTCTGAGACTTGCGGACGCCTAGGATCAACAGGGCGGAACCAATGAAGAGCAGGCCGGCCAGATAGGGAATAAAACCGAGTTCCACCGGTTCGAACAAAGCCGGTACCTTATACGCATCTTCTCCGAGAAGTTCGGCAAGATACGGATAGAGCAACGGCAGCCCCAGGCAGAGAATGCCGAGCAGACCGACAGGCACTGCTCCGAGCCAGGCTGCGACGAGCCGGCCGGGACCGGCGGAGCCGTCCGGCTGATCTGGGTGGCTGCGGTGTTCAAAAAAATAGGCGATGACCAGGGCGAATCCCGGCAGCGCCGGCAGGATGTAGTTGGGTAGTTTGGTGGCGGCCGCTGAAAAAAAGAGCAAAACCAGCAGAGAAAAAATAGTGAACAACCTCAGGTAGCGCAGGGCGGGATCGCCTTTGGTGGTGAGTGGCAGGCGGAAAAGACCAAGGAACAGGTAGCCGAACCAGGGCATGAAACCGACGAAAAGCACGATCAGATAATAGAAAAATGGCCCGCCGTGCCCTTCCATGGTTGAGGAGAACCTGCCGAGATGGTGTTCGACAAAGAGCTCTTTCATGAAATTGAAGCCATCCGGGTGGAAAAAGCCGAGCAGCAAATACCAGGAAAAACCAGTAACTACCAGGATGAGTGTTCCGGGAATAAACCAGTTTCGCTTGAACAGCAGCGTAGGCTTGCCGATCGAAACCAGGTAGATGAGTGCGGTGGCTATCGGGAATAAGGCGCCGATCACACCTTTGCTGAGCATCGCCAGTCCCGCCGCCAGGCAGCCGCACCAGAAGAGAGGGGCGCCGTTGCCGCGGGCCAGAAATCGCTCCACGCCATACCAGGAGATAACCAGACAGGATACCAGGAAAAGCGTCAGCAGCATGTCGGTCATCGCCACCCGGGCCAGATAGAGAAAGATAATCGAGCTGCCCAGCAGCAGGGTTGCCTGAAAGGCGAGTCGCCTGCCCAGAGGCGCCGCCGCCCCGAAATAGAAAACCATAAGCGTGGCAAGCGCCGCGGCTGCGTTGAAAAATCGTGCACCCAGCGGAGTGACGCCGAATAACTCATAGCCGAGCATCTGAGCCCAATAAAGCATGGGCGGCTTTTCAAAGAATCCTACACCGTTGAGTTCCGGGATGATCGGCTCCAGCCGCTCAAACATGGCGCGGGAGACTTCGGCATAGACGCCTTCGTCATAATCAATCACCACAGGCGTGTGCAGCTCGGTGTAATAGAGCAGCGAAAAAACGAGCAGCAGCGCTGCGGGATAGAGAATTGCGAGGAGTTTGTTCATCGTCCGTGTCAATGCAGATCTTTTCTATATTTCCAGTATATTCCAAAGAGCTCGACTGGAATCTTGGGCAGATAGGCGAGAGCTATGTTGGATTCGCCTACATCGGCCCACCGCTGCAGGGGCACCTCGTAAATCATCTCGGTGGCCTGTTGCCTCCCACACAAGCCAATGATTCTGGCAAAAAGCTCCACGTCGAAAAGCCAGGAAGAAATGAACGGTGTCGCGAAGATCTGCCTGGCCAGATCGGCGCTGATAAGTTTGGCTCCGCACTGGGTATCGTGGACCGGAAGTTTAAGAATAATATTGATCCAGAAAGCGATTACCCGGCCGGGATAGTGACGGTACCAGTGACGCTCTATCTGGGCACCCAGTCGTTGAATTCGGGAGCCGAAAATCATCTTCCTGGTTGGGTCATTGCTGTATTCAATAAAAGATGTGATTTCCGACAGCGGGGTGGCCAGGTCCCCATCCCAATAGCCGACATGGGTGGGCTCGTGTTCCAGGGCCAGGAGAACGCCCTGGCGCACCGCTTCTGCTTTTCCCTGATTGGAGGCAAGGTGCAGTACGCGGCTTTTGCCACCAGTTTGCGCACTGATCTCTTCGAGTTTCTCGAGCGTCCGATCGGTTGATCCGTCATCCACAAAAGTGAAAACCAGGTCGTCGCTGCCGGCAAGAAAGGAGACGAACGGACCGGGGCTTAGCCGGTGTGCCTCGTTGAAGCAAGGGATTACGATGGCGATCAAGGGGCTCCTTTTCGTGCCTGCGGAAATGTGTGCACGGGTTCGTGGGGTAATGCAGTGAAAATATTAAAATACGGATTGAAGCGCAAGTGATTAACACGACCTGCGGTTTTCCCCATTTTAATGGTTCCCCTGACGGTGATCACCAAACCTGCAGAGAGAGACATCTTTTTAGTTGCAGGTAATCCGATAATACGCTAGTGGAAATCAGTTCACCACCGCCAGCGCCATGCTGACCGTGGCCCACAATCTCATGAGAATATAATGGCTCAAATCAGTTTGCTGTGTGCCGTACTGGTGGTTGGCGCTGCCAGCATGGCAGTCATCACCCCCTACGATATCGATCTGACCGCCTGGCTCTTTGCGCAAAAAAGCCAGGGGTTCGTGGATCTCATGTCAGAATCAATGTTCGAACTTGAACGGTTTGGTGGAGGGGATCTGATCGTCTGGTACAGTGTGATTTGTGTGGTGCTTTACCTGTGCTCGAGCCTGATCGATTACGACTGCAGCAGTCGCAGAATATTGAACCGTCTGCAGACTACGCTTCTGGTCCGGCCCGGATTGGCAGACTGGCTGCGTCGCAACCGTCTGCGTCTCGAGTTTCTGGTGGTCTCGATCTTCTGCTGCTCGACGCTGATGGTCAAGCTGCTCAAATGGACCATGGCCAGACCCCGCCCCAAAAAATATTTTTGGGGTACCCGACCGTTCTACGAATGGTGGGAAGTGGGACCATATTTTCTGGACGAGGGCACCTACAGAGCCAGTTTCCCGAGCGGCCACACGGCCTCGGCGATTACCCTCATGGGCCTGGTCTACGTGTTGTGGTTCAGTTTCGAAAAAAGTGGTCGGCGGCGTCTCGGCACCGTGCTATTTTTGTTCACCGCCGTGTTCGTCCTGGCCATGGCTACCGCCCGGGTTATGACCAGGGCCCACTGGCCCACCGATGTGACGTTCTCAATTTTCGGGGGCTGGCTGCTGATTCATCTGCTCTTTTTCTACGGCCTCAGGGTTTCGGGAGGGGGCGCCGGGCTGGCCAGCGGCTTAACGGAACTGACTCCTCCCCCACCGTTCAGAGGGCTCAGGATCTGCTGGTATCTGAGCCTTTTCTGTCTGGCGATTGTCGGCCTGTTTCTTGGTCTCAAACACTTTTTACACGACCGCTGGCCCTGGCTGATCGTCTGTTCCATCACTTCCCTGCCGCTGTTGTTCTATGCGGCGGTGAAATGCTATGGAGAAGGGTTGTTCAGGGCCGACGCCTGAAAGGATGGATCCTTAACCAAAGGGCAACCTGGTTTCGGCAGCGATGCCTGCGGACTGGCAATAGGCGCTGTTCAGCGCGGCCAAACGGGAGTTGAATGAGTCGAGCAGGAGCAGGTCCGGGAGATCGAACGGATGATCCTCGGGGAAATTCAACGGGCAGGCCGATACCTCGATCTGCTCACGATCTTCGTCAATGTAGCCGATTGGCAGCCCCTGGGTACGGCAGATCAGCGGCCGCTGCGGGTAAATCGAGCAGTGGTTGTCAATCAGCTGAGAGCAGAATTTGCCGCTGCCGGAAAAAAATTGCAGTGGAACGCTGGCTGAGCCGTCCATGAGCGCCGCCTCGAGCGGCAGCACGCTGAATTTCTTACAGCAGGACGAACAACCGGGAGCGCAGCCGATGAATTTGTGCAGGTGCTGCTGCAAAGCACCAATCGCGCAGTCGAGCTCGGAAACGAGTTCATGGTATTCATCAGAGATGGTTTGAGGAACCGGCGGCAGTTGTGTGGTGAACATAAGACTTGTCTGGGCAATATAGATCTATACCGGAAAAATGATTTTCTCCCTATTTTCGCCGTGACCATACCAGATCACTACGGA
>CBFCWR010000044.1:0-12712 GCA_965601575.1 uncultured Desulfofustis sp.
AAGCCCGACACCTTCCACGAAGCGCTGCAGATGTACTGGTTCGTCCACCTGGGCACAATAACTGAGCTCAACGGCTGGGACGCCATGACCCCGGGACACCTCGATCAGCACCTGCACCCATTCTTTGAAACGGAAACCGCGGCCGGCACGCTTGACCGGGAACGGGCCAAGGAACTGCTTGCCTGCCTGTGGATCAAGGTCAACAACCACAGCGCCCCGCCCAAGGTCGGAGTGACCGCCAAGGAGAGCGGCACCTACAACGATTTCACCCAGATCAACCTCGGCGGCCTGCGCACCGACGGCAGCGACGGCAGCAACGAAATTTCCTACCTGGCCCTCGAGGTCGCCGACCAACTGCACCTGCTGCAGCCCCAGCCCAGCGTCCACATCAGCCGGGTGACGCCGGACCGTTTTCTGAAAGCGGCGAGCCGGGTGATCCGCAAGGGCTACGGCTACCCCTCGGTGTTCAACAGCGATGCGGTGGTGATGGAACAGATCAGGGTCGGAAAAAGCGTCGAAGACGCGCGCCAGGGAGGTACCAGCGGCTGCATCGAAACCGGTGCATTCGGCAAGGAAGCCTATATCCTGACCGGCTATCTGAACGTGCCCAAGATTTTCGAGATCACCCTGAACAACGGCCGCGACCCGCTGACCGGCGCCCAGGTCGGCCTGGAGACGGGCGAGGCCGATGACTTCGACAGCTTTGACGAATTGTATCGGGCATTTGAGAAGCAGCTCGGCTACATCGTCGATCTGAAGATTCGGGTCAACAACTATATCGAGCGGATGTACGCCAAATACTCGCCGGCCCCGTTCCTGTCGGTGGTGATCAACGACTGTATCGACAAGGGACGCGATTATTACGACGGCGGTCCGCGCTACAACACCAACTATATCCAGTGCTGCGGTATCGGCACGGTCACCGACAGCCTGTCGGCGCTCAAAACCCACGTCTTCGAGCGCAGCACGGTGTCCATGAAGGAGCTGTGCGAGGCGTTGCAGAACAACTTTGCCGGGGCCGAAAAACTGCGCCAGACCCTGTGGAACAAAACACCCTTTTTCGGCAACGACGACGAACGGGCCGACGCCCTCATGCGCCGGGTCTATGATTCGCTGTTTGCCGCCATCGACGGCAAGGCCAACACCAAGGGCACGGTCTACCACCTCAACATGCTGTCCACCACCTGCCATGTCTATTTCGGCAAGATGCTCGGCGCCACCCCCAACGGCAGATTCGCCCACCTGCCGATGTCGGACGGTACCTCGCCGTCCCAGGGCTGCGATCGCAGCGGACCGACCGCAGTGATTAAATCGCTGAGCAAGATGGATCAGATCAAATCGGGCGGCACCCTGCTCAACCAGCGCTTTTTGCCCTCGGTACTCGAGTCGGAGCAGGACCTGGATAAATTGTGCAGCCTGGTGCGCACCTACTTCAGTTTAGGCGGCCACCATGTCCAGTTCAACGTGGTCGACACCAAAACGCTGAAACTGGCGCAGGAGCACCCGGACGACTACCGCAACCTGCTGGTCAGGGTAGCCGGCTACAGCGACTATTTTGTCGACCTGGACAGAGACCACCAGGAGGAAATCATCAGCAGAACCGAGCAGGAGCTCGGCTAGCTGGCAACTGACGGGGAAGGAAACGATGACCAGGGTGGTGATGGGGTTGCTGTTCAGCGACAGCTGCAGGATATTGATTGCCAAGCGCAACCAGTCCAAACGCTACGGCGGGCTGTGGGAATTTCCGGGCGGCAAGATCGAACAGGGCGAATCCGTTGAAGAGGCCCTGGTACGCGAAATCAAGGAAGAACTCGACGCCCCGATCACCCTGGGCCGGGTCTACCCCGGCTACCTGTACGAATACAAAGGTCTTAGAGCAGAATTCATCCCCGTATCGGGAACCATACTACCACGGGATATTTCCCTCCAGGAACACGACGAGTGCCGCTTCGTAAAACTTGGCGAAATCGGCGGCTACGATATCTCCCCCTACGATCTTAGGGCGATCGACCTGCTCAATTCTGATCGGTTCGAACCCATCTGTTGAACCCAATGCGGTTAAATCGTACTTTTTGCTTGTGGTAAGAGCTGGATGATTATAGATTACGGCCGTTATTAACCCACAGCTAATATCCACTTTTACAGGAGGCAGGTATGGATCTGTTCGAGTTCTCAATTCAGATGGAAAAAGATGCTGAGGCGCTCTACCGTAAAATGGCGGAAAACGCCCCGGTTGAAGGGATAAAGAAAGTGTTGCTGATGCTGGCCGAGGATGAAGTAAAACATCGGGTGGCCATCGAACAGCTGCAGAAAAAACTCGATGTACCTGCCCAGCAAGGCGTGGCCCTGGATATCAAAACGGTCTTCGAAGACATGAAACAAGATGACGGCATCACCAAGATTTCAGTCGATGCCGTGGATGACTATCGGAAAGCGGTGGAAATCGAGAAACGGGGCATGGCCTTCTACAAAGAGAAGTTCGAGGAAGCCGATGATCCGGTCAGCAAGGAGCTGTTCGAGGCGCTGATGAAGCAGGAGACCTATCACCTGCGCACCTGCGAGAATCTGCTCGACATGGTGCAGAAGCCCGAGTGGTGGGTGGACAACGCCGAATTCAATCCCCAGGATGCAAACCAGTATTAATTAGCCGCTCCAGAGGAGAGGTAATAGAAAAGGGACGCAATTTAATTGCGTCCCTTTTTGTTTTGTGACGTGAATTAAGGGGACACAATACTTAATTCAATAGTTCATGAATTAAGTATTGTGTCCCCTTAATTCCCTTAATTACTTCTGCATATATGGCGCGATCAGCCTGAGCGCCAGCACGATGAAGGGCAAGGCGTGCAGCAGCAGGTCGAACACGTCGATCGGTCTGGTCAGGTTGCCGGCGGCCAGCATTTTCAACTTCTCCCAGATGTGGGGCTCAGGTACGAATGGCGCCAGCCCGAGGGTCAGACAGAGAATCACCAGGACCCAGACGGGTATGGATTGGATCAACGACCACATGGTATGTATCTAAAGGTAATATGGGGACGCAATTGCGTCCCCGCTTAGTCTCGTTTCCTACTACTTAAGCCACCGCCAGGTTGGGACACGACTCGGGCCCGGTTGCTTTCATCACCTCGAGCTGCTCGATGTGGCGCTTCTCTTCTTCGATCACCAGTTCGAGCTGCTGCCTGGTTTCATCATCGCTGACCAGGTTGAGCAGAAACTCGTAGAACATGATGGTATCTTTCTCCAGCGTCTGAGCCTGGGTAAGCGCCTCGGCGAAATCCTCAGTCTCGAGGAGCATCTCCTTATCCAGCGAAAAAGTCTGGTCGGCAACCATCTCCTGCAGGAGCTGCCGGCCCATCTCCTCGAGTTCGCGCTGCTCTTGTGTAATCAGTTCAGATGATTCTATGCTCTTGAAAAACGTGCGATGGACCTTCTCTTCCTCGGCCATCCAGATGAAGATTTCCCTTATTGCACCATCGGTGACCATTTCCGCCGCCTTGCGATACGCGGCCTCGCCATTCTTCTCAATCTGTACGGCTATTTCCCTTATGTCGGCTACCGTGAACATTGTTTCATCCTCCTTATCGTTAAAGGTGCTGATGCACCTGTTTGTTATACTATAATCCTTTTAGCCGCCGTGCAAAATTACAGTTTTGAAAGCGGCGATCATTTCATAACCACCCGGAACCAGGCACCGATATCTTCGATCTGTTCGGCACAGACGTTGTGCTCCATGGGGTAGGTCCTGTAAACCGGTGCATAGCCGTGCTCCTCCAGGAACCCCTTGGCCTCCCTGCCGAGCCGCTCCGGAACCACGGGATCATGGAGGCCGTGATGGATTTCGATGGGCAGGTCCGTATGCAGGGTGTGGTCGTGGATCATGCTGCAGGTGGGGCAGTAGCTCGACATGGCCAGCAGGCCGCCGAGCCGCACGGGCCGGTTCAAGGCCAGATGGTACGCCACGGCGCCGCCCTGGGAAAAACCGGCGATGATGATGTTTTTTTCGTCCAGGCCGCGCTCCAGTTCACGGTCGACAAATTGTTCGATCATGGCGGCTGAGGAGATCAAGCCTTCGGTGTCCACCCGGCGGTCGATTTCCATCTCCATGATATCGTACCAGGCGGGCATCACCATACCGCCGTTCACGGTCACCGGCATCTCCGGGGCATGGGGAAAGATGAAGCGCACCGCCAGATTTTCGGGCAGCTTCAAATAGGGGACGATCGGGGCAAAGTCGTTGCCGTCGGCTCCGAGTCCGTGCAGCCAGATGACGCAATAATTGGGATCCGGAGAGGTTTCCTGTTCGATTGCCGGTAATAGTTGCATGTGTATCCTCTCTATGAGTTTAGTGTACTTTTTTGTGTGGTGGCGGCATCAGCCTGTTTCAAGGGTGAACCCCAAAGCACGCACCCCTTGGGCGAGTGCTTCGGCGCCCTCATCAAGGTTTGGACGGCTGCCCCGGATCCCGAGTTCGATCTGCCAACTGGTGCCGTCCGAGAATCGAGGCAGGCTGGAAAATTTGAGCTCCGGAAACCGCTCCTGACAGCTGCTCAGCAACGGCACCAGTTCACTCTCCTTGGCACCCTTGACAATATGGGATATGAACTCTTCAGACTGCTCCGGCGCCAGCCGATAACGGTGCTCGATCACCCACTCCACCATCGGCCAGGCCATCTCGGGAAAACCGGGAAGGCAGTGGATCCGGCCGCAGTAAAAACCGGGTATGTTGTTATGGTTGTTGGGAATCAACCCGGCGCCTTCCGGCAGTTCGGCCATCAGGATCCGGTTTGGATAGGTCGCCTCGCCAAATTGTTTTTCCAGCAGAGCCACCGCCTCGGGGTGCCTGGTTATCGGCTGATCATGGGCACGAGCCACCGCCTGTCTAGTCCTGTCGTCCGGTGTAGCCCCGATCCCCCCAAAGGAAATACAGTCGTCGCCACGTTCCCGAACAAGTCTGAAGTAGCGCTCCAGTAGATCGGGATCGTCGCCCAGGATGGCAATCCAGCTGATGTCGACATTGAGCCGGCCGAAATAATCACGGGCCCACGACACATGTTTGTCTTTCCTGCGGCCGAGCAGGATCTCATCGCCGATAACCAGTAGTCCGATCTGTTTCAGCAGATATTTCTGAGTTGCACCCATTCGTTGTTGACGCCCCTGTTATCCTTCCAAAAGCTTCTAATATCCACTGTTGACTTCATTATTGCAACTTACATTATTGCAACCTTTTGAAACAAGTATGTAAAATCGACTTCGGCCCCGGTCGAAACCGATGCGTTACAAAAGAGTCATAACCTTTTTTTTCCGACAATGAATGCATTAAAAATCAATTAATTAGAAACCCACTCCCGCTCATACCCCATGGAGTTTTTACCTTCCCGCGTCTTTTTCGTTGTCATCAACGCCCCGGTGTGGTACCGATTTGGATCATCAGAACTCCTGCTCCCAGGAGTTGATTACACCAATTTTGCAGTCTTCCCGAGGGCAGTTTCCAACGGATTAGGTTCTTGCCTGGCCTCAGTGTTGCCGGGTGGCCGATCCTGATGTCAGCGGTATCGAGCCTGCATCAACCCCAGCATCAAAAAAGGAGGCGTTAAATGAAGAAGCTTTTGTATCTGGTTTTGGCAGTCTGCGTGGTGACGCTCTGTTTTTCATCAAACGGCTGGACGCAGCGTAAGACCACCATCAAGGTCGGCATCAATGCCCCCATGACCGGGGACATTCCAAAAGTTGGTGAAGGCTCCAAGTATGCCGCCGAGATGTGGCTTGAAGATGTGAACAAGGCAGGCGGCATCGAGGTGGGCGGCAAGAAATACCCGGTGGAAATCGTACTCGAAGACAACGAGTCCAAGGCTGAGTCCGCGGTCAAGGCCAACACCAAGATGATCACCCAGGACGACGTCATGATCATCGTCGGCCCGCAGTCCTCCAAGCAGGCGGTACCGGCAGGCGACGTGGCCAACAACTACGAGACTCCGATGATCAGCCCCTGGTCCACCAACCCGGCCACCACCGCTGACCGTCCCTATGTATTCCGCGGCTGTTTTCTCGATCCCTTCCAGGGTCCGGTTCTGGCCAACTTCATCACCGAGGAGTTCGGCTTCAAAAAGGCAGCGGTACTTTACGACGTGGCCAGCGACTACCCCAAAGGTCTGGCAGAGTTCTTCAAGGCCGCCTGGGAAGAGAAGCATGGTGCCGGATCGGTTGTCGCCTATGAGAGCTTCACCACCAAGGACACCGACTTCAGCTCTCAGCTGACCAAGATCATCAACTCCGATGCCGAGTTCCTGTTCACCCCGCAGTACTACAACGAGGTTGCCCTGATCGTCAACCAGGCCAAAGACCTGGGCTGGAAAAACCCGGTCGTCGGCAGCGACAGCTGGGGTTCGGCTGAAACCGTCGAGCTCTGCGGTGAAGCCTGTTACGGACAGTTCTTCTCGACTCACTATGCGGCTGCCGGTGCCAAAGGCGCCACCAAGGAGTTCATCGATCGCTACAACGCCAAATACGGCTATGTGCCTGACGATGTCGGCGCCCTGACCTGGGATGCCCTGCGGCTCGCTCAGGCGGCCATCGAAGGCAGCGGCGAGCTGACCGGCAACATCAAGAAAGACCGGACCGCCGTTCGTGATGCCCTGGCCAAGATCGAGAATTTCGAGGGCATTACCGGCACCATGACCTTCACCGAAGAAGGCGACCCGAACAAATGTGCGGTAATCGTCAGGATCAGCGACAAGGGCGAATACGAATTCTACAAGTCCATCTGTCCGTGATCTGATACGCAGTAAAAAAGAGGTAGCTTCAACCGCCAGTCTGGTGTGCACCAATTGGTTGCACACCAGACTTTTTGTTGGCACTATTGTGCCTGCCCAGAGCCGGGCCGATTTTACTTCGGCGGGTTGTGGACAGGCATCAATTATTTTAAACCTCACCGGAACACGTCGTTCCGGTACCAGAAGTACTTGAGCACACAGGAGCCGCTACATGGATATTTTCCTGCAAAACATCATAAACGCGCTGCAATGGGGCAGTTTTTACGCCGTAGTTTCGATTGGTTACTCGATGGTGTACGGCGTTCTCATGTTGTTCAACTTCGCCCACGGCGACATCTTCATGGTCGGAACCTACATCGGTTTCGGCATCGCCACCCTGCTGCTGGCGCTGTTTTCGGCCTTCATGCCGGGCTGGATGATCTTCATCCTGGTGATTCTGATCACCATGTTCCTGGCCAGTTTCGTCGGCGTCTTTGTCGAAATGGTCGGCTATCGTCCCCTGCGCGGCGCCCCGCGCGCCTCCGCCGCCATTACCGGTCTGATGATCGGTATCATCTTCGAGACCGGCAACCTGATCATCCTCGGCGCCCAGCGCTTCAGCTTTCCCCCGCTGATCGAATCGGTCACCTACAATTTCGGCGGCATTTACGTCACCAACGTCAAAGTACTGATCATCGTCGCGTCGCTGGTCATGATGTTGGGCCTGCATCTCTTTATCAAGAAAACCAAATGGGGCATGGCCATGCGGGCCATGTCCTATGACTTCCAGGCAGTCCCCCTGATGGGAGTATCGATCAACATCATCGCCCCGATGACCTTTGCCATCGGCGCCGGACTGGCCTCGGTGGCCGGTATCCTTTACGGTCAGGCCTACCCGGTACTCGACCCATACATGGGCATTTCGCTTGGCTGGAAAGCATTTGTCGCCGCCATTCTCGGCGGCCGCGGCTCGATCATGGGCGCGGCGCTGGCCGGCTACCTGCTCGGTTTCATCGAGATGTTCGTACCGATGATCTTCCCGTCAACCTTCAGGGACCTGATCGCCTATTCCATTATACTGGTGATCCTGACTTTCAGGCCGCGGGGCTTCTTCGGCATGGCGCACTCAACCCAGCTCAGGCTCTAACCTGAATATTTCCATGAAACATTCAGGCTAATACTACTATTCCACGGGCTCTCAACGTTAAGGAATCTCGAATGGATAAAATCAAGAAACTGTTCAAACCATTTTCCGTCGTCCCGCTGGCCGGCTGGTTTCTCGGAGTATTCTCCGCGGTGCTGATGGAATATTATCTCGGGGATCTGATCTCCTACTACCTCTACCTGCCCAAGATACCGGTACTGTTCGGCGCCCTGTTCATGCTCAAGACACCGATGATGATTCCCAGCGCCCTGGCCTATGACCTGATTATCTATATCATTCCGGTCTTTCTGGTGGCCCGCGTGACGGCACCGCTGACCAACCAGCTCGCCGCGCTGCTCGAGACAATGCCGCTGTGGCTGGCTACCCTGCTCCATCTCGCAGCCTTCTACGGTATTCTCTCAATGTGGGCGGGCATCAACGATTATCGGGTGTTGATCGTCAAGCTGACCATGATCTCCATCATCCTCACCCTGAGCCTCAACGTCATCAACGGCTACCAGGGCGAGTTCTCCTGTTCCCACCCCGGCTTCATGGCCCTGGGCGCCTATGCCTCTTCGACCTTGACCCTGCTGCTGTTCGCCAATGACAAGATGTTTGGCGAGCCGCTGCTGAACCCCGCGTTGGGCCCCTGGCTGTTCCCGCTGGTGCTGATCATCGGCGGCGGGGTGGCAGCTTTGGGTTCGCTGATCGTGGCAATCCCGTCGTTTCGCACCAGGGGCGACTACCTGGCCATCATCTCGCTGGCCTTCCTGTTCATCGTCAAAAGCGCCATCGAGAACCTGGAAATCGTCGGCGGTCCGCGCGGCATGAGCAGCCAGCCAAACTACGCCTCACTGACCGTGGTGTTTGTCTGGATGTCGCTGTGCATCTGGATCGTCCACAACTTCACCACATCGGTGCTGGGCAAGGCTTTGAACGCGGTGCGCGACAACGAGCCGGCGGCCAATTCGATGACCGTCAACACCCGCAAGACCAAAATGACCGCCTTCATGTTCGGCGCCTTCTGGGCCGGTGTGGCCGGCGGCCTGTTCGCCCATGTGCTGCGCTACGTCAACCCCGGCACCTTCGGCCTCAACAAGCTGGCCGAGATCCTGGCCATGGTCTATTTCGGCGGTCTCAACTCGATCTACGGCTCCATTGTCGGGGCGGTGAGCATCAGTGTCCTGAGCGAGGCATTGCGGCCCCTGGAACTGTTCAAATGGATCATCATCCCGCTGATCCTGATCCTGGTCATGATCTTCCGACCCCACGGCCTGATTTCCTTCACCGAGCTCAATGTCAAGGAGCTCATGCGGCCACGCAACAGAGAACGCGCGGGAGGAGTTGAATAATGGCACCACTGCTCAATGTAAAACATATGACCCATTTTTTCGGGGGCTTGCGCGCGGTATCAGATTTCAGCCTGACCATCGAGCCGGGGGAAATCAGGGGGCTGATCGGCCCCAACGGCGCCGGCAAGACGACGGTGTTCAACCTGATCACCGGGGTCTATACCCCCACCGAGGGCACCGTTGAACTCGAGGGTGAAAACATCAAGGGCGTCGAGACCCACCGGATTGCCGACATGGGACTGGGCCGCACCTTTCAGAACCTGGCCCTGTGGCGCCACATGAACGTGATCGATCACATTCGGCTGGCCCACTACTCGCAGCTCACCTACGGACTCTTCGGCGCCTTCTTCGGTACGCCAAAATGCCGGCGACAGGAAAAAGAGGTACTCGAGAACTGCCATAAACTGCTCAAGCTGTTCGACATCGACCAGTTTGCCACCCACAATATCGGCAACCTCCCCTACGGCGCCCAGCGGCGGGTGGAGATGGCCAGGGCCATGGCGACCAAACCGAAGATCTTGTTTCTCGACGAGCCGACCGCGGGAATGACGCCGGATGAGCTGATCAGGATGATCGAAATTATCCGCCAGGTGCACCGGGACTTCGGGGTGGCCATTTTCATGATCGAACACCGGATGAAATTCGTCATGGACCTCTGTGAAAGAATTCAGACCCTGGTGTTCGGCGAGGTGATCGCCGAGGGGCCGCCCGAAGAGATTCAGAACAACCCGGAAGTTATCGAGGCATACCTTGGCAAGGAGGATCTACACTGATGCAGCTCGTCGTTGAAAACCTGTCCGTCTCCTATGGCAATATCAAGGCTCTGCACGGCATCAGCTTCTCCGTCGACCAGGGCGAGATCGTCACTATCATCGGCGCCAACGGCGCCGGCAAGTCCACGACCCTGCGGGCCATTTCCCGGATGATCCCATCTGATCCCGGTTCCAAGATCGAGTTCATGGGCGACGATATTCTCAAGTACAACACCGACAAGGTGGTCTCCAAGCTGGGAATCAGCCACGTGCCTGAAGGCAGGATGATTTTCGGCAACCTGACGGTGACCGAAAACCTGACCCTGGCCTGCTTCGCCAGAAAGGATTCGGACGGCATCGCCCGTGATAAGAAGTGGGTGTTCGACCTGTTTCCCCGCCTCGACGAGCGTAAGGATCAGCTTGCCGGTACACTGAGCGGCGGCGAGCAGCAGATGCTCGCGGTCGGCAGGGCCTACATGAGCGGACGTAAGATAATGGTGTTGGACGAACCTTCCATGGGACTGGCGCCGCTGCTGATGCTCGACATGTTCGACGCCCTCAAGGAGATCAACAGTCAGGGCACCACCATCCTGCTGGTCGAACAGAATGCCCGGCTGGCACTGAAATTCGCCCAGCGCGGCTACGTGCTGGAGCACGGGCAGCTGATTCTCGAGGGCGAGGCCGACGGCCTGCTCGACAACCCCGATGTGAAGAAGGCTTACTTGGGGGCCTGATGAATTAAAGTACACGAATTAAGGGGATGGAATTAAAGGGACACAATACTTAATTGTAAATTTCATAATTAAGTATTGTGTCCCTTTAATTCCCTTTCTTATTCATAGCTGTCCCTGTACACCAGCTCCGGCTTGTAGCGATCCATCTCTTTGAATGCCAAGGCCGGGTCTTTGGGATAGCCAATGGGAATCACCGCAAACGGAATAACTTCGTCGGGAATGTTGAACAGTTTCCGGCAGCCTGCCATGCGGTCTTCCAACGGGTAGACGCCGGTCCAGACGGCACCGAGCCCCTCACCCCTGGCCGCCAGAAGCAGATTCTGCACGGCGGCGCTGCAGTCCTGAGGCCAGAGATCGGCCCATTTTTTGCCGCTGGGATCACCGCAGACGATGATGGCCACGCTCACCTGAGTGATCATTGTGCAATAGGGATGAAACGAGGTAATCCCGTCGAGTTTGGCCCGGTCCCTGACGACGATGAATTTCCAGGGCTGCTGATTGGCGGCAGACGGTGCCAGCATCGCCGCCCTTAAAAGTTTCTCTATGGCTGCATCCGTGACCTCGCCCTGCTGAAAACTTCTGACGCTGCGTCTCGTGGTTATCGCTTCGTACAGCTCCATGTATCTGTCCTCCTCGATCGCTGGCAGTATGCCCTCCTGCCCCTTTCAAACGACTGATATTGCATATCTAAAAAGGCCTTTCCTGGTGTATTCGGGTTAAGCACTTATTATATATTTTACACACACCAGTCAAGCACCCCGGAACACGAGGCCGGTTATGAAACTGATATTCGTCTATAACGCCAACAGCGGCATGATAAATGTGATCAAGGACATCGGTCACAAACTCATGAGCCCGGAGACTTACGACTGCTTCCTCTGCAGCCTGACCCACGGCACCTTCAGGGAGGATCCCAAATGGAAGTCGTTCAGGGAAAAAAGCAGTATCGACATGGAGTTTCTCCACCGAGACGAATTCGAGCAGAAGTACGGGATGAAACACTCCTATCCGGTGATTCTGAAGCAGGCCAGCCAGGTCGAGGTGGCGCTCAGCCGCGAGCAGCTTGCTGATCTCACCTCGCTTGACGACCTTATCCACACAATCAAGGGCCTCTCAATCCAAGCCAGCTAGTGCCCCACACTACCGGGTTATCGATCCATCGGCAGGGGAACGATATCGACCAGCGCTTCATGGAAAATCGCCCCGCCGCCGCTGTCCGCACATTGCTGCGAAGTCAGCTCGTTGATCGTGCCGCTCTGCTCGTCAGCCGGCCAGTAAAGCCCTTCGGCGACCAGCAGTCCGGGCTGGGTATCAGCGCTGACCCGGGCGCTCCGTATGACCGCACCGCGCAGGTTGACCATCCGGACCGGGGCGCCATCGACGATGGCAAGGCGTCCGGCATCATCGGGGTGGATGAGTACGGTTCCTGTGTCCCCGAGGTAGCGCTCCCCGAAGGTCGAGTTGAGCAGACGGTCGTTGGGCGGGGTCAGCAGACGGTAAGGAAAGCGGGCCTTCAGGTCGGGATTGTCGAACTCCCTGGCCCTGGCCAGGAGTGGATAACGGCTCTGCTCCGGCAGATCCTCATTGACGAATCGAAATATAGTGCCGTTTTTATCAAAAGGCCGGCCGGTGGCGGCGGCTCTTTTACTCAGGACATAGTCTCCGGGCTGATAGTGCTCGTAGCTCATTCCTTCGGGAAGTTCCTTCATGGTATCAAAATAACTCTGCAGCCGATCATCGAAACTCTGGCTGAAGGGTTCGTCGAGAAAGCCCATTTTACGGGCCAGGGTCTGGAAAAAATCGAAATTGCTGATTGATTCACCAACCGGTTCGATTACCGGTTCGGCTATGCCCACGTAGAAATGGCCGTAGCCCGTGTAGAGGTCACGATTTTCCAGAAAGGTGGTGGCCGGCAGCACCAGATCGGCGAAGCGGGCGGTGGGGGTCATCACCTGCTCGTGCACCACGGTGAACAGATCCTCCC